>DASPUC010000029.1 GCA_035623075.1 Nitrospiraceae bacterium
CCCCACCCTGGCCCTATGGGTGACCACTTGGGAGGAGCGATGCATACCATTCTGAGAGGGCGCGGATGGAGGGTAGCACGGACAAGTCTTCTCTGCATTCTGTGTCTCTCGGTTGTGGCGGCTGGGGCCATCAACGCGCAGGCGCATAGCCTCTTCCCGGAGGGAGGCATGGATTGCTCGGATAACGCGTTGGAATTACCCCCTGAATGGACCCAAGCCCTAGAAGGTCCGACACGCAGGCTAGTCGCACTGGCACACCGGGGCAAGACGGAGCCCGTGACCCCGTCCATGTCTGCACTTGCTGTGACCTTGTATCGGGCCGACGCCGTGCAAGCGCTGGTCGAGTCGCAGTCAGGAGGAAATTCCTCTGGTTCCTACGCGGGGCTCATCGGCCTTTCGGTACCGCAGGACGGAGTGTATCGAATCAGCTCAGTCTCTCCTCTCGGGATCAAAGTCGTCACAAGCAAGGGGCGGGTAGAGTCGCACGCGTTCGAGTTTCGATCCCGGTGTGACAAGACCTTTAAAAGCGTCGACTTCAAGCTGCAGGCGGGCCTGGTCTACTGGCTCGAACTGTCCTCGAAGAGTCAGGAGGTTTTGGTGATGATCACGCCTGAGTGAGCGCATGCCTTTATCAATTCACTCACGGACCAGACCAAGGAAGGGAAGACCGTGGGGTTTCTCCTTACGCCCAACACGTCCTATCGGAGTGAAGGAACAGCCATGAGCAGCGCTGACCTCAAGGTCGGCGACTGGGTGGTCGTGGTATTGACACTTGACGGGATCTTGACGAAGGAAGGCGGAGAAGGTGGCACGGCTCAAGACATCCGGTTCGCATCGGATGAACAGAAATACCGAACATCGAGTCTGGGCGTTGTGCACCCTTCGCCTGGACCCGTCACCGGGGTGTCGGAGGTGGCCTCCCTCCGATTCCTCGGCCCTTCGGGGGATGGTGAGGTGATCAATGCCGACGAATAAGCAACTGACCGTCGAGGCGCTTGGCAGCGTGGCGCAGGACGCAAGTCTGCGAGTCGATTCGCTCAACGTCGTCGCTGTTCGACTCTTAGCGGTTGCGGTGAGGGGCTTGAGTGGAAGGACAGTCCGATTGGACCAGGCTAGGTTAGGCGTACCGCAAACTTATCACCTTTGGCCAATGGTTGAAGTCGAGGCGGAAGCCGGTCGCTCCCGCCAAGAATTGAAACTCTACGTTTGTCCCAAAGGGGCTTCGTCTGCGGATGATGAACGCTTCCCTGTTGGAACGGCGTTCGTCGTGGAAACCCTCGCCCTTGCGAACGGAGGTGGCGGGCGGGTGGCGTCAATCTTCGTCATGGAAAAATTTGCCAGCATAGATGCTCATGGTCGGAGCAACGGCTACCAGGATGTCTGGGTCTATGCGATGTATGATTCAGTGGAGCAAGCCCTGGCCAGGGGTTCGGCAGCCTGTGGTGTCTGCCGTCTGTCGGTCATGTGAGGCGTCAAGAAGAAGGGGTTACGAACCTCTCGGCTGGTGGCCTTTGCAAGTTCCAGCGTTCGACGTCAAATTGCGCACGTGGGAATATCACCGAGGAAGGGAGGACTGACCATGATCAATATCAATGGTGTACTCGCAGTATTAGTGTGCGGGGTCTTCATGATCGGAGGACCGGTTGAAATGGTTCTGGCTGGTAGCGACGGACACGTGCAGGAAAGCATCAAACATGCGAAGGAAGGGATCAAGCACGAGAAGGAAGCGATCAAACATCTCGAAGAATCGATCAGAGCGAGCAATGATGCCCACGCAAAAGAGGCATTGGAACATGCGAAGGAAGCCGTCAAACATGCCGAAGAATCTCTGGCTCATGCTGAGCAAGCCGCACCGTCCGGCTTGGAGAAGAAGGACAAGTAAGGGCGGGAGGCACTGCGCTCGATTCCATTCTCCTCTCAGCAGGCACGGCGGGGGACTCCCGTCCGTGCCGTGTCTCTTGTAAAATCAGCGTTTGTTCTTCCCCTGGTTCAGAATACCATCTGTCCATTTGATTCTAGGCGCGGCGGTTTTGTTGCATCTGTGTGCAGCCATTGGTTTCTGTTGGTAGACGTTCCCGGGTACGTGGGGTTAGAGTGCCGCGTCTTTGGATAGGATATCGTGCGCCTTTTAATCGCTCTGATTCTCAGTGTCGTCCTTCCCCCGGTCGGCTTTGCCGTCGCCTCTTCTGACCTCGACATTGAACGCCTGCTGCGTAAGCAAGTATTCAACCAGGCGTTTGAGGGGTTCGACCACTATTACGTAACGATCGAAAATGACCGGCCACAGGCGGACGGTTCCCGCGAAGTCACAGTTGTGGCCACTGGAAAATTTCTTCAGCACACCAAACGCATGAAAGTGTTGTTTCTGATCGTTGGCGATCAAGTAATCGGGGGACAGGTACTGGAGGGAACGGGGTTGCCTCCGTGCCTGGCTCCGAGTGATTCTGGTTCATCAGCCCTCTAACTCTTACTATGATAAAGGAGGAGGTCATTCATGCTGCACAGGACTGTAGTAGGGATCATGGCAAGCATAGGTATCACGATGCTCGCTGCTGCCGCTGAAGCGCACCAGGCGGGCGGGGTCGAGGTCGGCGACCTGGAAACAGGGTCAGTGGTGGGCCAGCCGTTCAAGGAACTCGACGTCGATCTTGAAATCTACGCGACAGAAGTCGGCAGTCTCAAGGTTCTTTATCCGCCGACCACGGTGCTGGACCTTAAGGTCAGGCCTGGCGCTCCCGTGGTGATCAAGGTGACGAACAAGTCGACGGTGGATCGGGGATTTCTGATGACGGCGGATGGGACCCAGGCTGCTCCCACAGTCTTGAAGGCGCAGGTCGTGCTCAAGCCGGGTGAAAGTAAATATATTGGCGTGCCTCTCAGCGATCTCATGTATGCAACAGTGGGAAACACACTGACCTATCGGGATCATCTGAATCCTAAGGACCCGGGCGGAAAGCTGATCATGATTAAGTAAGCACTACGGCTATTGGGACCATTCATGCGGGCCTTGTCGATATGTTTATCGGCAGGGCCTGCTTGCTTTCCTTCGGCTTCCCATCCGAATTGATTTCATCTCGTCCTCATCAAAACCATCCGTTCCGTAGCGTTCTGAATGGTGCCTCTTTAGGCAGGTGCCGCCCGATCCGGCGCGAGCCGGACGGGCGGGGAAGAGCCCCCGTCGCAGTAACACGGGGGCCTAGGAATACTTACCTTCGTGGCTCGTCAGGATGCCGCTTGACAATATCTATAGCACGAAGATATAAGAAGCAAGCTATAGCTATAACGGAGGGATATAGATGAGCCCAAAACCCAAGAGCGCCCCTCATCGAGTGCTGCTGTCCTTGCCAACAGAGTTGTATGACACCGTTACGCGATTGTCCCGTGCGATGGAAAAACCGCGCGCGGAAGTGATCCGCGAGCTGTTAGCCGAACAACAACCGATCCTGGACATGATGGCCACGACCTTCGAACAAGCCAAGGTCGGCCATAAAGAACAGGTCGCAAAAGGCTTACAGAAGCTCACGGGAGAGGTCCTGAAGGAATTGGGGTCGGTGATGTCTTCATCCAAGGCTCGGAAAAAGCACTAGAGATCATGGCCGTCGAATCACCACAACTGCTCCTGCATGGCATTGATACGGTCCAGTGTGCCTATTACCTCGGTCCACCTGCCTCAAAACACCTCGACTTCGCCAAGCTCGCTGTCATGAAGGAACAACTCCGGATGGACAAGAGCCGAGAGCCGCGTGCGATTAAGCTCGGAGGAACGGAGTTTTTCCTGCATCCCTATGGAAGCAGTTCTGGTTATCCCTTCGTTTTGACAAATGAGGATTTTAAGATCGAAGTTGGGGAGTTTAATCATCCGTCGTGCTTCGTCACCTTCAAAAGCCAAGGTCTGTGGAAGCATACGGCCTGGACACTGCATCAGCGGTTGCTCAACTGGGCTCGAATGATCGGCTGCGACGTTCAACAAGCGGAAACACTCTCACGTGTGGATTTCTGTTTTGATTATGCCCTTGCCGAACGGGACTTCGATGCCGATTGCTTCGTCAGCCAATCAGACAAGGACAGTCAGCACCGTGAGAATGGCGCGATCCAAACCTTTACCTTTGGCAGAGGAGGTGTGGTGTTGCGTGTGTATGACAAAGTCGCGGAGATCCGGCAGCAGAGTGCCAAGGTGTGGTTTCATGAGCTCTGGGGACAACAGGAGAACGTCTGGCGCATTGAATGGCAGGTCAGGAAACCCGTGTTGCGGAGTTTTCACATCAGTACGTTTGTCGATCTGCAGGAGCAGGAGGGGAGGGTACTTCAGTACCTGGCTGAGCATCATGATACGCTACGGGTTCCGACGCAGGATTCGAACCGTTCACGCTGGCCACTGCACCCGTTGTGGGTGGATGTGCAGCAGCGCATTGCCGAATTACACGCGCTGGAGTCTAAGCAGATCGATGGAAAAGAATTGGTGCTGGACGAACGATTGATCCGACTGACGATTAGTGTCTACGGCTACCTCAAGCGGGTGGCCGCGGTGTCCTGTGTAAAGGAGGGCCAGCCGATGATGAGCGAAGAAGATGCGCTTCGCTTGCTGGGGGATCGCTTGCACCGGCTGTTCGATCCCCTGAGCTGGAAATTCGATGTGCAAAAACGAATCAAAGCGATCGAGTTGGGGGAATGGTAACCAAACAGCAAGTGCTCGACTTGGTGAATCAGCGGGTCACGCACATCCTGTTGGTGGCGGAGGCCTCGTTACCGCCCAGCCAGTATCAGGCGTTTCGGAAGGTGGTCTTGGATGCGTTTGGACGGAATGGATTGGGTGGGCAGTTGGACCGGCTTGGGTGGCCGGTGGTGAGGGAGGAGCGGTAAGGATGGGGCCGGAATACACGATGCACGAAAGGCGGTGCCCTATGCGTGCCCCATGATCCTGACGAAACGGAGTTGACGGTGCGGTGTGAGCATTTCAGCGAAAGCGTGTCGGAGGCAGAAGTGCGGTTGATTGAGTCGTCCCTGGGGAATCTGATACAAGCGGTGCTCGTGAGCCAAGACGAAGAAAGGTAAATCCGTGATTGTTGCTCTATATGCCCGAGTCTCGACGAGTAAACAGGCCGAGAAAGATCTCTCGATACCGGATCAACTGAGCCAGATGCGGGCGTGGTGCAAAGCCCAAGGCCACAGTGCGGCAACTGAATATGTGGAGCCCGGCGCATCCGCTACGGATGATCGGCGCCCGGTCTTTCAACGGATGATCGCGGAAGCCTGTGTGAGTCCTTCTCCCTTCGAGGCGATTGTGGTGCATAGCCTCTCTCGTTTCTTTCGGGACTCGCTGGAATTCGGCTTGTACGAACGGAACCTCAAGCGGTGTGGCGTTCGTGTGCTCTCCATCACGCAGCAGACGAGTGACGATCCTTCGGGGGAAATGATCCGCCGGATCTTCAGCGTGTTCGACGAATATCAAAGCAAAGAGAACGGGAAGCATACGCTCCGAGCCATGCGCGAGAATGCCCGGCAAGGATTTTTTAATGGCTCACGTCCGCCTGTGGGATACCGAGCGGTCGAGGTTGCACTGCCGGGGAACAAGGGGAAGAAAAAGCAGTTGGAGATCGATGAGGCAGAGGCGGTCGTGGTCAAACGGGTATTCGAGCGCTATCTATCAGGGGATCGGGGCCGGGACCTGGGTGTCCATGGCCTAGCCGCACAGTTTAATCAGGAAGGTCTGTTGGTTCGCGGGCGAGAATGGACCAGTGGCCGAGTCTATGAGGTGTTGACCAACCGGGCCTATATCGGGGAGCACTATTTCAACAAATACGAGAAGCGAGGAGGTGCGGTCCGGCGCGTGAAGCCTCGGGACGAGTGGGTCCTCATCAAGGTGGAACCGATTGTCAGGGAAAACCTCTTTAGGGCTGTCCAAGAGAAATTGGCATCGCGTTCTCCGGAGCGTGTGCCCCCGCGCGTGGTGAATTGTCCCACGCTCTTAACTGGGCTGTTGAAGTGTGGGGTCTGTGGGGCGGGGATGACCTTGGCGACAGGGAAAAGCGGGAAGTATCGCTATTACAAGTGCTCGAACCGGATTCTGAAAGGGAAAGACACCTGCACCAGTGACAATCTGCCGACGGAACAAGTGGACCAGCTGGTCCTGTCCTCCTTGGCGGATCGGGTCTTTACCGCGTCACGCGTCCGAACAATCCTGGAGGGTCTTCGAAAACGCTTGAGCCAGTCACAAGCCTCACACGAGAGCAGAGTGAAGCAGCTGACGAAGGAATTGACCAGTGTGCAACAGCGAAGCCAGAAGCTGTATGAGGCGGTCGAAAAGGGATTGTTGCCGATGGATTCCTCGTTGAGTGAGCGGGCCAACAAGCTTCAAGCGCAACGGCAGGCGTTGCTGACTGAGATTGCGGGGTTGCGACGACTCAAGCAGATGCCAGTGGAGGCTCTTGGAGAGAAGAAGATACACGCATTCACGGCTGCATTGCGTGAGCGATTGTTGGGCAAAGACCGTGTGTTCAGCAAGAAGTACCTGAAGCTTTTGGTTGAGGAGATCCGCTACCGGAACCGTCAGCTGGTCATGAAAGGAAGCAATGCGAGGGTGGCGCGTGTGGCTGGAGAAAGCAACGTGGGCACTCCGCAGGGGGCAGTGCCCACGTTCGATCTAGATTGGCTCCCCGGGCAGGACTCGAACCTGCGACCAGCCGGTTAACAGCCGGCTGCTCTACCAACTGAGCTACCGGGGAACTCGTTACGTGATCAGGTTAACAGAGACAGTATATTAACAAAAGTGGAGGGCTGAAGGGGAGTGTTTTTTCGACTGACTCGTTACGTCGAGTGTGCCCTAAACGTCAAAATCTTCAGTCTCGTCTTCGTCCGATGATGCGTCGGTATTGCCTTCGGCCAATGCCGCAAAATGTTTGGCCCACGTGATGTAGAGGTTTCCGCTGTCGCGCATGGTATCGGCGGCTTTCACGAGTTTCTCCACCAACTCAGGGTCTTTTCCACTGGCCTGAATCTCCGCGGCGCGACGTTCAATAGCTTTAGGATATTCGTGAATCAGGACGGCAATTTCCTTTAGTAGCTCATCGATCACGTTGTCTTCATTTCGCATAGCATTTCCTCAGCCACGGGACCAACAAAAAACCCCATAGCGTTGGCGCCATGGGGTCTTGTGCGGGAGCCCCGCTTACATGAACAGTTACCCTTGATAGGCTTGGCCTAGCGCAGCCGACTCACCTTTGCGACTCATCAATTCTCCGCTCGCACTGACAGCCTGCATGACGATTGCCTGGTGCTTGGCTGCATTACAGACGACCACACAGAGTTCGCAGCCCTTGCAGCGATCAATGTTTACTTCTGCGACCATCTTGGTGACATTGAGGTCCAGGCAATTTGCTTCCGGGCAATACATGATGCACAACCGGCAACCCTTCTTGGCTGTGCACTTCTCATCGATGACTTGCGCGACATTATACATGCAACGTGGTTCCTTCTCTTAACTCTTAGGCGGCGACGGCCGGATTGCCGACTCGCAACTCAATCTTATTCTTTTCAGCCCATTCGCTCGCGATTTCGTAGGACCGCTTCACAGTTGCCAGATTCTTCGCCAAAAGCATTTCTTTTTTGGCGAATTTTTTCTTAATGGCTTCGTCTAAGGATGCCGTACCACCGGAGGCCACGAATTTCTTTCCGAAGCGTTCCTGGAGCGCGCCGTCGAGCGCGTCCATTGAAACGCATTTGGTAATGCCGGCCACAGAACCAATCATGGTCATGTTGGTAGACAACTCGGTACCGGCGACTTCGATCGCGAGCTCTGTTCCAGCAATGTAAAACACGGCGACGTTCAAGTCCTTGAGCCGCTGAATGTCTTCTTCCGACAGAAGAGACTGGGCGGAGTTGATGATAACCACACCACCTTCCTTCACACCCGAGTAGAAGGGCATGGTGTAGCTCTTGCCCATCGTGATGACCTGGGGGTGAAACACCTCAATAACATCCGGGAACACTAACTCACCACGGTCGTAGATGCGCTCGATGCCGATTCGACAATAGCTTTCAGCCGGCGCCATGCGTTTCTCGGCGCCGAAGAAGGGGTTGGAGATGGAAAACTTGCCGTCCTTATTCGCCGCCATGGCCATGACATGCGCGGCCGTGACAGCGCCCTGACCGCCGAGTCCCGACATCCGGATGTTCAGTCTTTTCTTGATCATGGCCGTCTCTCCTCCAGATTCGGACTAGGCTTCCTGTGAGGTAAGTTGCTTAGCAGCTGCTTTGCGTTCCTTCTCTTTCGCGGCCATTTCGGCCAACAACTGTTTTGCCGGTTCGCTGACGTATTCTTTGTAGGCGAACCGCTCAGTCGGCTTCTCTGAGTCGCGCATTTCTTGGAGGCCTTCCATGCTGTTCTTGCCGATTTCAAGAATGCAGGGGGTGTACAGCTGCAAGTAGGTCGGGCCGATCTCTCGCGCGACCATGACGGCATTGCGAACGACCTTTTCCACGAGCGACGGCTTGCTGACTGTGCAGTTGACGACATAGTGGCAGCCGGATTCCCGAGCAATCTCCGGGAGGCGAACCTTGTCGAACAGCTTGCCAACCGGCGCCATCTTGGCGACAAAGCCCTTCTGCATGAGCCCGCTCTCTTGACCGCCGGTGTTAGCGTAGAGCTCGTTGTCAAAGCAGATCGTGGTGAACTTCTCCTGACGAAACCAGGCCTGCAACGTCATGTCGAGCCCAATGTCGACTGTCGCGCCATCACCGGCCAAGACCACAACGTCCTTCGTACGTCCGGGGAAACGAACCGTCAACGCGCGCTTCAAGCCCGAGGCGATCGCGTTCTGGTTCCCGAAGAGGGAGTGAATGTTATGCACAGCTACCATAGGAAACACCAAGCTGGTGCATCCGGTGGAGCCCACCATAACCGTATCTTCCGGGTTTGGGAGCGAAGCCAGGATGTAGCGGAAGGCCATCGATTCCGGACAACCGGCGCACAGAGAATGTTGTTCGATCAGCTCCTTTGAGGTGCCAATGTCCTTCCACCCTCGATCTTCCTTGCCGTAGGTGGCGCTCTTTACGAGGTCCTGATAGTCCGACGGCATGATGTCGTACAGGGCGTCTGAGATCTTGATCCGTTCTTTACTCATGAAGGCCTCCTCAGGGCAACTCAATCGGAATTAGTTTTCTCGTCAATATTCCGCTGCTCAGCTTCCACGACCAGCCAACGACATGGTCCGCATGCCAAGGGCGGTCTTGATTTCGGACACGATGATTTCCGGCGGCATTGTCATGCCTCCACACACGTGCGGGCCAGCATGGACTCGCTGGTGATTTGGGATTGATGCGCGAATTTCTTTTGCCAGCCAGCCTGTCACGTTGAATTCCGGCACGAAGATATGTGTCGCGTTCTTCGTGGCTTCGCGAATTTCCTCTTCCGGCCAGGGTCGCAACGTTTTGATCTTGACCAGTCCACATCGGATACCTTCGTCCTCCAACAAGCGGATCGCTTCACGTCCTTGTGAAACGGCGGTGCCGGAGGTCACGATCATGATGTCCGCGTCGGTATTTTCGCTGTCGATCAATCCGTTCAGCCAATGAATCGAATGCTTTCGGGACCGCTCGACTGCTGCCCACACTTCCTGTTGCCAACTCGCGTGGGTGGCGTAGCTGATGTAATTACTCTTCATGACAAAGGGGTCGCGCATCATCCGGACCGGCGGACACTCCATATCCATGCAGGGGACCGGTGAGCGATAGGGATCATAGGGTGGCAAACACATGTCGGCCGGTGTCAGGTTTACGACGTCTTTCGTGTGTGTGACGAAGAACCCATCGCAGCAGAGCGCTAACGGCAAATGAACATCCGGTTCCTCCGAGACCATGTAGCCTTTGAGAATCCAATCAAAGAAGTCCTGTGCGGTCTCTGCGTGCCACACCAACATGCCGGTGTTTAGCAGATAGGAAATTTCCAGCGTGTCAGGCTGGATCGACAGCGGCGAATTGATGCCACGGCAGGTCACGATCATCTGGATCGGGAGCCTGGCGCCGGCCCACATCGGGAAGTTTTCCATCGCGCGCATCGTGCCTGGCCCAGCGGTCGTCGTAAACACGCGCGCTCCGCCGAATGCGGCGCCCGCACACTGCGACATGACGGCGAATTCGCTCTCACCACGGAAGTAGTCGCCAATGTAGCCTTCGGCAAAAAGTTCGCCAATCAAGGCGGCGGCTTCGCTTTGTGGCGTGATCGGATAGGCGATCATGACATCACAGCTGGCGCGGCGAATGGCCTCCTTGATCACTTCGCTTCCGGTGAAGAAGGAAGGCGTGCGCGGGGCCTCATTCATCATTTTCCATGTGTCGGTGTACGTCTGGCCTTTCTTATTTTGCGTGCCGATGACTGAG
Organism: Nitrospiraceae bacterium; assembly: GCA_035623075.1. Lineage (NCBI taxonomy): Bacteria > Pseudomonadati > Nitrospirota > Nitrospiria > Nitrospirales > Nitrospiraceae > Nitrospiraceae bacterium. The sequence goes on from DASPUC010000029.1 coordinate 10,375, forward strand.
TGTGTGTCTGCCATGGCCCCAGCCTCCTTTCCCTCTTGCCCGGTCCCTCAAACACCTAGTTTGAGGCGGTGCTCGCGGCTGTTCCCAGCCGTGGTTGGACGCTACCTTTCAATCGTTTCACAGTGTCCGCTAATCGCATAATTTTTTCGACGGATGCGTCACGGAACGACAGCATGGCGTCTTCATGGCCTGCTTGCGCGCACATCGCGATGGTATAGCAGGACGTGCCGCCGCGAATAATCTTCAACGACAAGTTGGCTTGGTGGCAGTGGACGCCGACAAACATGCAGGCATCGATCTTGTTGTGCCAAATGGTGAGATTCGGATGGTTTGGGTTGATTTCCACTTCAGGATTGATCTTGGGGTACTTCGGCCGATAATCCGGCATCGGAATCAGCATCGGGTTCTGTCCAGGCTGCACGCATACTTTGAGGGTGTTGAACAGATGGCGGATGGCGGTCGCCTTCTTCGCGGCCTTTTCGTTCCATGCCCACAGGACGAGAGGTCCTGGGAAAATCGTGGGAACTTTTGCCATGAGGAATTGCCTGGCCGCTTCCTCGTAGGCTTTCTCTTCCGGCACGATTACGCCATTGATATGAGCCTCTCCGGGATTTGGCAAGCGGATTCCCATGCTTGCCGCAGCAGGGGGTAAAAAATGCTCTGGCCCTGGGAGTACGCGATACTGAGTCATGCGGACTTACTCTCCGACGCTAAGGGATTAGAAGGACAGGACCGACTCGTCATTCAACTCGTGAAACCTTTGTTCACTCTAAGCTTTTTCAAGTCGTTCTGCAACCCGACAGAAGGCCCACCGTAGGGGAATTTTGGGCTATCGGACCGGACCAGCTTAGGCCTTTTGTCCCAGTATAGAGGATGCGAATGTCGAAGGCCCCAGCGAGATCGGAGCGCGCATTATAGGTGGCCGTCTTCGACATTGTCAAACTAACAGAATGGTGCTGCATTTCCTGAGCGTATGAAAATATTTGCGAACACGCACGGAATATACGTATTTAAATTCAATTGGTTAGACGGTGTCTCTCCGTTACGGCAATTGCTCACACGCATGGATTGAACCCAGGACACAGGCCCGTTCTAGATCATCCTTCGCCAATCGACCTTGAAGTCGTTCTCTGTACAATTTCGCTCTGGCTAAGAGAGCATTTGCGTTCGTGGGATCCACTCGAATTACGGTGGACAGATCGTCGATTGCCTGCTCTGGCTGATTCAGCTTCACATAGATTTCGCTACGAAGGAGATAGGCTTCCTTTTGATAGGGAATCCAACTCTCCGACGTCTCCGTGGAGAGGAGTTTCTTCAATGTACCGAGAGCCGGCTGCCATTGTTTTGCTTCCGCCTGTCGTCGTGCTTGAGTCGTATAGAGTCCGATCAGTCGTTGTCGCGCGACGTCAAAAAAAGGATCCAGTTCAAGAACCCGTTCATAGGAGGTTGCGGCGTCCTCAGTACGCTTGAGCCAACTGTAGACGTCTCCTTGCCCCAACCAGGCCCACGCGTTTTTGTTGTCAATCGTCACCGCATGGTCAAAATCGGCCTTTGCTTTGTAGAGATATGGTTCGTAGTCGGCTGTTTTTTTATGTTGAGAAAATGCCAGAGAAACCAATTGCAGAAATGTTTGCCCTCTTACAATCAATGACTCAACCTGTCGTCCGTCGAGATCGATGGCTTCCGACGTGAGGGCGATTTTGTCAGTCAGGTTGTTGGTATGAATGGCTTGATCCAAGAGGGTGCGGGTACGATAGTACGCTTCTCCTCGGCCGGTTGGTTCGATCACCAGTGTGCGAACGCCTGAGGGCTGCGATTGTAGATCCTGAAGCTGCGCCCGTAGTTGATGATTCTCTTGTTGTAGCTGGCGGAAATGGCGTGCCAGTTGTTCGTCCGATTTCATCCGCCTGACGGCCTCTGCGAGGCTGTCGAGATTGACCGTGGCCCTGATGCGGATGAAAAACACCGGACGCTCGTTTTCAAACGACCGCCGTGATTCAAGAATTTCGGTTTGAGTGATTGCGGCAGCAATGGTCCGTATTTCCAAGGAACTCGTTTGTGAAACGCGTCCTCCCGAATCTTTTTCCACGTCGAGGAAGGTTGATTCTAAATAGATCCCTGCCTCTTCCACCGCTCGGCGTTGCGCTCGTTGCAGAACCTTTTCCTCCGCTCCTGCGAGAGTGTCTCCATCCGCCATCACATACTGGCCTTCTGCAACCACGATTTTTGTGGAGGCCGCGAGGCTCGGGGTTGTTGAGGAAGCGATCAACAGGGGAATGAGGAAAAGCCGTATGAATCGCTGTAGAATCATAATGAAAATATACCGCTCAATAGGTACACCAGCAATGCATCGAAAGTGGAAGAACTGGCTCAGACTTGGCTGACCGTATTCTCAGAAAGAATATATATGATTCAATGAGTTGCGAGGTTGAGCGGGTTGTCAGAGTAAAAGGAGGGATCAATCGGTCTTAGGCAAGACCTGCAAGAAGGGATGCACTTCGACCCGCTCGAAGACGCCATGGACGGTATAGGGATCGGCATGGGCGAATTTTTGGGCGTCCTCCAAGGAGTCGGCTTCGATGATGATGAGGCTTCCGGTTTTGTCGGTCAGTGGGCCTGCCAGGACGACACGCCCTTGCGCGCTCAGTGGTTCGAGATTGGCTAAGTGGGCGGGTCGATGAATTTTTCGTTTGGCTTCTCCGTCAGGGCCGTCGAATCCTAGAATCACGAATTTCATGGGTAGGTGTGATAGCCAAACAGTCGACGAGCAGACGTCGCTCTTACCGGCGTTCTTCGAGGGGGCACCGATCCTTATAGCCGGTCGTAGTTTCATGCCACCATCGTACCTCATCTTCGCCGAGCTTCCAGCAGAGGTAGACGATGCGTCCGTCCCGGAGATGGGGAAAGTCGCATAGTCCGATATCCACATCCTTGACGAGCACACCGAGTTCGTGAATGGCTTGCAGGTTGGTGCTGACCTGCTGCAAGCCTGAAATATACAAGTGACCTACGGAGCTACCACCTCCATATCGAGCCTGAGCACTCGCTTTCTGAATCTCCTGCTTTGTCTGGAGGAGGATTGCTTTGGCCTGCTGGATCGAGGTAAACCGCGTGTGAAGCTGCGGAATCAGATGATTGGCTTCGGAAACGGTGAATGTGCGTTCGTATTCTTCGCCGTTCGCCATTGGATACCTCGCTGCGCTCTTTCCTTTAACACACCCCCTTCTAGGCTGCAACCTTGCTGGGGTGTACAAGGTAGCATGCGTAGAGGGCATAGCACCAAATACGTTCCGCCGCTGACGAGGTCCGTGGGAAAATCGTATATATTGACAAGGAGATTCGTGCGAGGTATCATTAATCAAGGTTAGCGTTCGGCTCAAACATTCCTCCGCTGATAAGACTTCCGGGGCCTGTCTCGAAAAAAGCTACATTAGTCGAATGAGAGACGAGAGAGTTCAGCATCGTTGTGAAATGGCGGACGCCCTCCCAGTTCGCGCAAGCAGCTCAAGCGTGACGACAGCGGACCTAAACGAATAGGCCCTTCAGAACTAAACCCTCTCCATTTCAAAAACGAGCACACGAACCAGCGTCAATTCATTCACCATCCAGTTGTCGACCGTTTGGCCCATGATTGTCCGATTCGGGAGTGTCTTGTGAGCAGTAAGCCTGGAGCTTGAGAGGATTCGTATGCCACAAACCAAGGGGGAGGTTATGCATCTTGCTGAGTTGAAGCAGAAAACCATCGCCGACTTAAACGACGTCGCGCGGGACCTCAAAATCGAGGGGGCGGCCAACCTTCGTAAGCAGGAGCTGATCTTCGCGATCCTCCAAGCTCAGACGGAAAAAAACGGCGTGGTCTTTGGCGAGGGCGTCCTCGAAACCCTGCCGGACGGATTCGGATTCCTGCGAGCTCCCGACTCCAACTACCTTCCCGGCCCCGATGACATCTACATCTCCCCCTCGCAGATTCGCCGATTCAATCTTCGTACGGGGGACATTGTTTCAGGACAGATTAGACCACCGAAGGAAAGCGAACGATACTTCGCGCTGCTCAAGGTCGAGAAGGTTAACTATGAAGATCCGGAAGTCGCCCGCGACAAAATTCTTTTCGACAACCTGACTCCCCTCTATCCGGAAGAACGAATCAACCTCGAATTCGACCGCGAAGAATACTGTACGCGAGTTATGGATCTGATTACGCCCATCGGGAAGGGACAGCGGGGACTCATCGTAGCCGCGCCTCGAACCGGGAAAACCATGCTGCTCCAAGCCATCGCGCGAGCCATCCTCAAGAACCATAAAGAAGTGACCTTGATCGTGCTGCTGATCGACGAACGGCCGGAAGAAGTGACTGACTGGCAGCGACAAGTGAAGGCGGAGGTCATAAGCTCGACATTTGACGAACCGGCCCAGCGTCATGCCCAAGTCGCGGAAATGGTCCTTGAGAAGGCGAAGCGGCTGGTCGAGCACAAGAAGGACGTCGTGATCCTGCTGGACAGCATTACGCGCCTTGCGCGAGCGTATAACACCATCGCGCCGCCCAGTGGCAAGGTTCTGTCTGGCGGCCTCGATTCAAATGCCTTGCAGAGACCGAAGCGGTTCTTTGGCGCAGCGCGGAATATTGAGAACGGCGGCAGTCTGACGATCATGGCCACCGCTCTGGTTGACACGGGTAGCCGCATGGACGACGTGATCTTTGAGGAGTTCAAGGGCACCGGTAACATGGAAGTACATCTTGACCGCCGTCTGGCTGATAAGCGGATCTTCCCGGCGATTGATATCAGTCAGTCCGGGACAAGAAAGGAAGAGCTGCTGGTGGACAAGGATCGTCTTAATAAGATGTGGATCCTCCGCAAGGTGCTCAGCCCATTGGGGACCATGGAGGCGATGGAATTCCTGATGGACAAGGTCCAGGGGACCAAGACCAACCAAGAATTTCTGCAGTCGATGAACCGCTAGCAGGCCGCTTGTATCTTGACCCCTTGTCGAGATACAGTGTCGCGCCACTGCACGGGGCTGTGCCGTACTGCAACCGTGATGTAAGGAGTTGACGGTTATGAAAAAAGGGATTCACCCGGTATACCGAGAAGCCACGGTCCATTGTGCCTGCGGCAACAAGTTCAAGACGCGTTCGACGGTGGGCGATATTAATGTCGACATTTGTTCGAATTGCCATCCGTTCTTTACCGGAACGCAGAAAATCGTCGATACCGAAGGTCGTGTCGAACGGTTCAAGAAGAAGTACGCGAAAAAGGGGAAGTAGCAACTCCGAGTACCATAGAAGAGACCCTGCTTCGCGATGGAGCAGGGTCTCTTTTTTTGTGGGCAAGGAGTCGAGACAGAGAAGGATGGGAAAGGCCTCATGGACGCAGCACTCTTGAAGAAATGGGAAGGCGTGGCGGGGCGATACGACGAGCTGACTTCGCAGCTCATGGATTCCTCTTTCATGAGTCAGCCCGCGATACTGCATAAGATCAACAAGGAACGGACCGAGCTTGAACCAGTCGCACAGCTGTTTCGCCGGTATCAGGAGCTCACGAAGCAATTGGCCGAAGCCGCTCACATGCTCGACGATCCGGCCGCCGGCGCGGAGATCCATTCGCTGGCTGTCGAAGAGCGCGCGCGGTTGAGTACGGAGCGGAGCGAGGTCGAAGCGCAGGTGCTGGAGTATCTGACGCCGAAAGATCCTCGCGATGAGAAGAACCTCTTCTTGGAGATCCGTGCCGGAACCGGCGGGGATGAGGCGGCCCTCTTTGCCGGTGATCTGTTTCGCATGTATGTGAAATTCGCGGAGCGGCACAAGCTGAAGGTCGAAATCGTTGAGGCCTCCGAAACTGGTAAGGGTGGCTATAAAACCGTGATCGCCGTGATCGAGGGCAAGGGTGGATATGGACTGTTCAAATATGAGAGCGGGGTGCATCGAGTCCAGCGAGTGCCGGTAACGGAGGCGGCCGGCCGTATTCATACCTCGACCGTCACGGTCGCCGTCATGCCCGAAGTCGATGAGGTCGAAGTTCAGATCGACCCCAAGGACTTACGCATCGATACGTTCTGTTCCTCTGGTGCCGGCGGGCAAAGCGTCAATACAACGTATTCGGCCGTACGGATTACGCACATTCCCACCGGAATCGTGGTGAGTTGCCAGGATGAGAGATCACAGTTGAAGAACCGGAACAAAGCAATGCGGACTTTGCGTGCCAGGATTGTCGAGGCTGAACGAGAAAAACAGGAAGCAGAAATTGCACAGAGCCGCAAAGCCCAGGTCGGGACCGGCGATCGCAGCGAAAAGATTCGCACGTACAACTTTCCGCAAAATCGCGTGACAGACCATCGAATCGGCGTGACGTTGCACAAGCTGGACTATGTCATGGCCGGTGATCTCGACGAGCTCATCGATGCCTTGCGCGTGCAACAGGGTCACGCCGCCGTGGCTGAGGCGTCATGAGGAGCGATTGTACCTCCACGGCAGATGCTGCATGCGTGACGGTCGGATCGCTTATCCGAAACATCCGTGCGCGGTTAGCGACGGCTGGGATTGAGTCGAGCCAGCAAGAAGCGGTCTGGTTGGTCGAGTTTGTGATCGGTCTCTCAGGCGTGGCGCAAATCATCGAGCGCGACCGGCTGCTCTCCACAAGCGAAATCGCCAGGGTGCAGGCTCTTGTCGCTCGGCGCCTCGCGCGCGAACCACTCCAGTACATTCTTGGGACGCAGGAATTTTGCGGGATGGAGTGTGCGGTCACACCGGCCGTGCTTATTCCGAGGCCAGAGACTGAATTGCTTGTTGAGGAAGTGATTCGGCGTGTTTCTCCAGCACAGGAGGCTACTCTTGTCGATGTCTGCACCGGATCCGGGTGCATTGCTGTGGCGGTTGCTCGTCTCAGGCCCCGTATTCGCGTGATCGCAATCGATGTTTCGCGTGCCGCGCTGCAAAATGCTCGGCAGAATGCTCTCCGTCATGCGCTGAGTGATCCAATCACGTGGCTGGAAGGGGACATGCTGTCGCCGCTGGAAGAGATGAAGCTGGACTGGTGCGTGGACGTGATAGTCGCGAATCCCCCGTATGTGACTGAAGCCGACTGGCTTGATCTGCAGCCGGAGGTCCGGGATTTCGAACCACGGCAGGCACTGGTGGCAGGGCCTCATGGGACAGAGGGTCATGAGCGACTCCTGAAGGACGCGCGACGTTATCTATCTCCTGGTGGTGCGTTGATCATGGAAATCGGAGCAGGCCAAGGGGGAGCGATACGCCAGATCTTGGAATCAATCGATGGTTATGGGCCTGTGTGTCTTCTCAGGGATGCAGCAGGTATTGAACGGGTCGTGATCGCAGAACGGCGAGAGGTGTAGATACATTCGCCATGGATCGCATCGTCATCACAGGTGGAGTTCCACTGCACGGAGAAGTGCAAGTGAGCGGCGCCAAAAATTCGGCCTTGCCGCTCTTGGCCTCGACGATCCTGGGTGGTGAGAAGTGTGTTCTCACCAACGTGCCCCGCGTTGTTGATGTCATGACCATGGGCAAGCTGCTGCGCATGTTGGGCGCGTCCGTTGTACATGAAGGCAATCGTGCCGTCGTGCGGGCCGACGTCATTCATTCGACACAGGCACCCTATGACCTTGTGAAGACCATGCGAGCCTCCGTCCTGGTCTTAGGGCCGCTACTCGCGCGATGGGGCGAAGCGAGAGTCTCGATGCCCGGAGGCTGTGCGATTGGTTCCCGGCCCGTCAATCTGCACCTCGCAGGACTCGCGAAGCTGGGAGCGGAAGTGTCTATCGAGCACGGCTACATTCGGGCAAAGGCGAAGCGATTGATAGGGGCCAGGATCTATTGCGATACCACGACCGTGACGGGCACCGAGAATCTCATGATGGCTGCATCACTCGCACAGGGCACAACAGTCATCGAAAATGCCGCGAAAGAGCCGGAAATCGTCGACCTAGCCAATTTTCTTGTCAAGCGGGGCGCGCGCATTACGGGAGCCGGGACGGATGTGATCACGATCGAAGGAGTTCGCGAGCTCCGAGGCAGCGATCACGAAGTGATTCCGGACCGCATTGAAGCCGGAACACATCTCGTAGCTGGGGCGATCACGAAAGGGTCGGTCACCGTGAATCGGTGTCGGCCCGACCATCTGGAGGCGCTCTTGATCAAACTGCGCGAAGCGGGCGCAACCGTCCACATTCAAAAAGAACGGGTACAGCTCAGCGTGGAGAAACGACTGAAGAGTGTGGACATCCGGACACTACCATTCCCGGGATTTCCGACCGATATGCAGGCGCAGATGGTGGCGCTCATGACCGTTTCCGAGGGGACGAGTGTGATTACCGAAACGGTGTTCGAAAGCCGCTTCATGCATGTCGAAGAACTGTGGCGTATGGGAGCGGACATCAAAATCGAAGGGAATCGCGCGGTCGTCACCGGTCCGACAGGGCTCGCCGGCGCTCCGGTCATGGCCTCCGATCTTCGGGCCAGCGCGGGGTTGATTCTTGCCGGTCTGGCGGCGGAAGGCGTGACCGAGGTCTTGCGCGTCTACCATCTCGACCGTGGCTATGAGCGGATCGAGGAAAAGCTCCGTGGGTTGGGGGCCAAGATTGAGCGCAGGAAGGAAGGGATGGCCACGACACCCGGGCCATGAACCCATGCTGACGATCGCGTTATCCAAAGGCAAGCTCCTCGATCCCACGCTGGAGGTATTCCGCCTGGCCGGATATGCGTCTACGAGTGTGACGACGGACAGCCGGAAGCTGGTTTTCCCCTGCCCTGAGATCGGGATCACCTTTCTTATCGTGAGGCCGACCGATGTGCCGACCTACGTCGAATATGGGGCTGCGGATGTCGGAATCTGCGGAAAGGATGTGCTCCTGGAGCAGGATAGCGATGTCTACGAGCCATTGGATTTAGGGTTCGGAGCGTGTAGAATTGCCGTCGCTGCGCTTCGGGGGCAGGGGTCGCGCAATCGATTGTCGTCGAAGATTCGGGTGGCCACGAAGTACCCGAACATCACGGAACAGTATTTCAATCAGCACGGCGTGCCGGTCGAACTCATCAAGCTCTATGGATCGATCGAGCTCGCACCGATCGTCGGTTTAGCCGACCGGGTCGTTGACCTCGTCGAAACGGGGAGCACCTTACAAGCACACGATCTCGTCGAAGTCGAACTCATTGCCCGCTCCACGGCCAGATTGATCGTGAATCGGGCCAGCCTCAAACTGAAACATGCAGCGGTGACGGAGCTGATCCGAAAATTGCGGACAGTGGCAGCAGTCAAGAAGGGTACCGCTCCACGAAGGTCGAGCCGGACCGCAAAACGAGCTCGCAAATGAGCATGAAGATCGTATCGTCAAGCGACCGCGCGTTTACCACGACGGTCAAGAAGGTCGCAGGCCGCGCACGGGTTCAGGGCGCGGCAGTGGAAAAGTCCGTCAAGACGATTCTCCAGGCAGTGGAACGGGGAGGGGACCGCGCAGTCTTCCGCTACACCAAGCAGTTCGATCGCGTAACGTTGAAGCCGGCGGCTGTCCGAGTGACTGCGGAAGAAATCAAAGAAGCCTATTATCGCATTCGCAAAGATGAAGGGGATGCCTTGCGATTTGCCGCGCAGCGCATCGCAGCGTTCCACGAGCGCCAACGCATGAAAACCTGGATGTATCAAGACCATGGAGCTACGTTGGGACAACTCGTCACACCGATTGATTCCGTCGGGGTGTATGTGCCTGGTGGTAAGGCGGTGTACCCTTCCTCAGTACTGATGTGCGCCATACCCGCGAGAGTCGCCGGCGTGCCGCGCATCGTCATGTGCACGCCTCCACAGAAAGATGGAATCAACCCTTATCTGTTGGTGGCGGCGGATCTCGCCGGTGTGACGGAAATTTACCGCGTGGGAGGGGTGCAAGCGATCGGCGCGTTGGCTTTCGGAACGGCCACAATCGCCAGGGTCGATAAGATTATCGGGCCTGGCAACATCTACGTAGCGACGGCAAAGCGCATGCTTTACGGGACCGTGGGGATCGATATGGTAGCGGGCCCGAGCGAGTTGCTCATCGTTGCAGACGACAACGCAAAGCCGGAGCATGTAGCGGCCGATCTCCTCTGCGAGGCGGAGCACGATGAAGACGCACAGGTGTATTTAGTCACGACATCCCGTCAGTTGGCGAAAGATGTGGCCCAGGAGATTGGCGATCAGTTGAAGGGGTTGCAGCGCGAAAAGATTGCGGCGAAATCGATCTCGCGACATGCGGTGACGTTTGTTGTCACCACGATGGACGAGGCGATCGATCTAGCCAACGAGATCGCGGCAGAGCATGTGACGCTTTCGGTGGATGAGCCTTTCGATTATCTGGAGAAAATCCGGCATGGAGGCGCGTTCTTCCTCGGTCGGTATACCCCGCCGTCGCTGGCAGATTACGTGGCCGGCCCAAATCACGTCTTGCCGACAGGCGGCACGGCCCGCTTCTTCTCGGCCTTGTCCGTCCATGACTATACGAAGATTAGCAACATTGTGCATTGCACGAAAGAGGAGCTGAGTAAGGTGAAAGACCATCTCATTCGCCTCGCGCACATTGAAGGGTTCGACGCCCATGCAAAGTCGGCCCAAAGCAGGTTCTCATGAAAAAAAACGGAGCAGCTCCCAGGCAAGCGTCGGTCCAGCGCGCGACCAAGGAGACAGACATTCGCGTCGAATGGACATTAGACGGCAGCGGGCAGGGGAAAATTAACACGTCGATCCGCTTCTTCGATCACATGCTGGAGCTACTGGCGAAACATGGGTTTTTCGACCTGACTGTTCTCGCTAAAGGTGATATCGATATCGATGAACACCACACGGTCGAAGATGTCGGCATTGTCATGGGCCAAGCCCTGCATCAGGCCTTGGGCGAGAAGGCGGGGATCAAGCGATTCGGGTTTGCCTCGGCGCCGCTCGATGAAACGCTGGCGCAAGTGACGGTCGATCTCAGCGGGCGTCCCTATCTCGTGTATAACGTGAAACTAACGGATCGGAAGATCAAGGCGTTCGACCTCGGGCTCTTCGAAGATTTTTTCCAAGCCTTCGTCACACACGGCGGGCTGAATCTGCACGTGAACCTTCTATATGGCCGTAACCCGCACCACATCATGGAGGCGATTTTCAAGGCGCTAGCCAAGGCACTCGATCAAGCAACGATGCTGGAGGAGCGGTTGGCGGGGAAAGTATTGTCCACAAAGGGAATATTGTAAGCGACCTCAGAGTTGAGAGGGCCGGAAGGGCAAGAGGGACAGGCTCCAGGAGCAACCTGTCCCTCTTTTTGTTTGGACGGATGGGAGTAGCAGGACGCCGCAGGTTGCGGTATTGTTAGTGCCGTCGGGTCAGGCAAGAGGCTTCCTCTAGCCCCTTAGGCCTCGAACCCCTCGCCTCCACGAAGGGCTATGATTGCGATCATCGACTACGGGATGGGCAACTTGCGAAGTGTCCATAAGGCGTTTGAAGCTGTTGGACATCAAGCGGTCGTGACGCGTGACGTAACGACGATCAAGAACGCCAGTCACGTTGTCTTGCCCGGGGTCGGCGCCTTTGGCGACTGCATGGCAAATCTAGAGCGATACCGCTTGATCGAGCCGATCAGGTCGACCATTCAATCAGGGAAACCCTTTCTGGGAATCTGCCTCGGACTGCAATTGCTGTTTACGGAAAGCGAAGAATTCGGGCTCCACAAGGGGCTCGGCATCGTTCCTGGAAGGGTGAGACGGTTTATGGTCGACAAGCATGAAGGCAGGCGTCTAAAAATCCCGCATATGGGCTGGAACCAGGCCCATTTCCAGCGGGCCTGTCCGTTGTTCAGCGGAATTGCGGATGGCGCCAATTGGTATTTCGTACATTCTTATTTCGTAGATCCCAGTGATCGGCAGATCGCTGCGACCACAACGACCTACGGTATTCCGTTTGTATCGAGCATCTGGCGGGACAATGTGGTGGGTTGCCAGTTTCATCCGGAAAAGAGTCAAACGGTCGGGTTGCAGCTTATTAAGAACTTTGGGGCATGGAAGTGAGTCTGGTGAGCCGGAGACGGTGGTCGACAGCAGCGGTCGGACTGGCTGTGTTCGCAGCTATCGGGTGCAGCGGCCAAAAAGTCACGACGAAGTCGTCATCAGAATTGACTCGGTATCCGGTTCGGACATTGGCGCTGGTGCCCTTCACGACATTGAACACGCCGCAAGTACGGGAGCTCGGCGATCCGTTCTTTGCGACGCCGCAGAGCGTACGTCGATCCGATATATCCGTGGCGGTGCCGTCGAGCGCAGAGCCGCCGACGCGGCAAACGGTTACTGTGCCGGCCTATGCGGCCGAGAAGATCACGCAACTTTTTTGGACGAGGTTGCGTATAAAAGAAGGCGTCACGGTCTCGCTTCCGAGCGAGTCGGTGAAGGCATCTTCAGCTAACGCGGATCTGACCAAGACGACGTCGGAGGCGGTCGGGGCCGCTATCGCGGCACAACTCAAAACGGATGCGGCGTTGGTCGGCCGTGTGCTCGTGTTCCAAGAACGCGTAGGCAGCAGGCTAGGAGCCGATCCTCCAGCCGCTGTGGGATTTGAAGTGAAAGTCGTCGCGCCCGACGAGACGGTCCTCTGGATCGGCAATTATTACGAGCGTCAGCGGCCCATGACCGAGGATATGTTGGGTTTTCTCCAGCGGTGGGGTGCCTTCGTCACGGCAGAGGAGCTTGCTCAATATGGTGTCGACGAGGTCTTGAAGGAATTCCCGTTCGGTTCCCCCAGCAAGTAGCCTGTCGAAACTGGTTCTCGGATGATCGTTATTCCGGCGATTGATTTAAAAGATGGACGTTGTGTGCGGCTCCGTCAAGGCGATATGGCGGCGGAGACGGTCTATTCCAGCGATGTGCCTGCTGTGGCCCGCCGCTGGCAAGAGCAGGGGGCAAGGTTGATCCATGTCGTCGACCTGAACGGGGCCGTAGATGGCGAACCGCGCAATCTTCCAGAGATTCAGTCGATCGTCGAAACCGTGAGTGTGAAGGTGCAAGTGGGTGGGGGTATCAGGCATATCGATACGGTACGCCGGTACCTCGCTACGGGAATTTCCCGTGTGGTGCTGGGCACCGCCGCCTTGACGGATCGGATATTCTTGGAACGAGCGTGCAAGGAGTTCCCTCGCCGCATTCTGCTCGGGCTCGATGCCCGTGACGGGAAAGTGGCTGTCAGGGGTTGGACATCGGTATCTGAAACCAAGGCGATTGACCTGTTGAAAGAATTGTCGGACTACGAGTTGGGCGCGGTCATCTATACCGATATTGCCCGTGACGGCATGCTGGGCGGGCCGAACATCCAGGCGCTGCGTGAAGTCGTTGAGCGTTCGTCTTTCCCCGTCATTGCGTCGGGTGGCATTACGCGTCTAGAAGACCTGCGCGCGATTCGGTCGCTTGGGCCTCGAGTCGAAGGGGCGATCGTGGGGAAGGCTCTTTACGATGGCAACCTCGATTATGCAACTGCCGCGGCATCAGTAGACGAGGGGTTTGAGGCGAGAGGCGAGAGGTGATCAGCAGGAATTGATTCGACGGAGGAGAGACTAACGCTAGCCCCTTATCCCGTGCTATGAGCGAGCGTAGTGTGCGAGTATGCTGACCAAACGCATTATTCCTTGCCTCGATGTGACGGGTGGCCGCGTCGTTAAGGGTGTGAGCTTCGTGAACCTGCGCGATGCGGGCGATCCGGTCGAGGTGGCGACGGTCTATGATCGCGAAGGAGCGGACGAACTCTGCTTCCTCGACATTACGGCCTCTCATGAAAACCGGAAGACGATCATCGACGTGGTGGAACGGACCGCCGAGCGGGTATTCATGCCATTAACGGTTGGCGGAGGAGTGCGCACGCTTGAAGACATCCGTGCCTTGCTCAATGCTGGAGCCGACAAAGTGAGTATCAACACCGCAGCGGTCGAACGGCCGGAATTCGTCAAGGAAGCGGCGGAACGGTTCGGGACGCAGTGCATTGTTGTAGCCATCGACGCAAAGCGCCGTGCTTCTCCGGCTGAAGGTTGGGAGGTCTTCACGCACGGAGGCCGAAAACCGACTGGAATCGACGTTGTGGAGTGGGCAAAGAAGATGGAGCAGTACGGCGCCGGTGAGATTTTGTTGACCAGCATGGATCAGGACGGGCAGCAAACCGGCTATGACTTGGCTTTGACGGCCGCCGTGTCAGAAACGGTTTCGATTCCGGTGATCGCCTCGGGCGGTGTCGGCACATTAGATCATCTGTACGATGGCTTCGTGACCGGGAAGGCAGATGCGGTGTTGGCCGCATCGATATTCCACTACCGGACCCATACGATTCCCGAAGCCAAAGCGTATCTCCGTGCAAAAGGAGTCGCGGTTCGATAATGGATCTTACTCAGCTGAAGTTTGATGCTCAGGGTTTGATTCCAGCCGTGGTGCAGGATTGGCGCGACGGCACAGTGCTAATGGTGGCCTTCATGAACAAGGAGGCGCTGCACAAAACAGTCACGACCAAATCCGTGCATTTCTGGAGCCGATCCCGTGAGACACTCTGGGAGAAGGGGGAAACATCCGGCCACAAGCTCGTAGTCAAGGATCTTTTCGTGGATTGCGACGGTGATGCTCTGTTGGTAAAGGCCGAGCCGACCGGTCCGACCTGCCATACCGGTGAGAAAACCTGCTTCTTCTCCCGCATTGATCAGCCGGGTGTGAAAACTTCCGAGGCTTGGGGCGGCATTCTCGAGCGGCTTTATCAGACGATCCAGGATCGTAAGCGACAACCATCCAACGACTCCTATACCTCCAGGCTCTTGGACGGAGGCGTCGATCGGGTACTGAAGAAAGTCGTGGAAGAAGCTGGCGAAGTGGTTCTGGCGGGGAAGGGCGGGAAGAAAGATGAGATCATCTATGAGACGGCGGATCTGCTCTTCCACACCTTAATTGCCCTCGGCTATCATGACATTACGCTTCAAGAGGTCTATCAAGAATTGGCGACTCGGTTCGGTAAGCCAGGTTTGCGGAAAGGGGCCGGTTCATGAGCGACTGCATCTTTTGTAAGATTGCCAACAAGTCGATCCCGTCGAAGCTGATCTATGAAGACGACCAGGTCGTGGCATTCGACGATCTGCACCCTCAGGCCCCGGTCCACTCGCTGGTCATTCCCAAGCGACACGTGGTGTCGGTGCAGGAATTGGAGGAACAAGATCAAGGATTGTTGGGGCGACTGGTGCTGGCCTGTACAAAGATCGCCAAACTCAAGGGACTGGCCGAGAACGGATACCGGTTGGTGACTAACACTGGGCGGGATGGGGGACAGTCAGTTTTTCACCTGCACTTCCACATCTTGGGCGGCCGACATATGGCCTGGCCGCCTGGGTAGGGAGACGTCAAAAAAGCCTCGTTTTACCTTCCCCATGCCCATGTGCCGAGACATGGCCTCAAGTTCTACCAGGTTTGACAGAATTCTTGCCCGTCTGATAACCTGACCGATCAATTTTTTCGAGAAGATACGTTTCAAACCCCTGGTCTGGTTCGAGGGGGAATGAGGAGCTGCGACTCCCGTGGGTCGAGGACTGATTTCCGAAGACGTGATCAATCAAATCCGGGATCGGATCGACATTGCTGAGGTCGTTGGGCAGCACGTCAATCTGACAAGGGCCGGTCAAAATTTGAAGGGACTGTGTCCCTTCCATCAGGAAAAAACTCCCTCTTTCACGGTCAGTTCCTCGCGCCAAATCTTTCACTGCTTCGGCTGTGGTGCTGGCGGCAACGTGTTTAGTTTTTTAATGCGCATTACAGGAGCAAGTTTTCCTGACACGGTGCGCGAGCTAGCGGAAAAGGTTGGCGTCGAAGTCAAGGAGAGTGCGGGCGGTGCAGGTTCTCAAGCAGCACCGTCAGGTCGAATCGAGCGACTCAATCAAGCGACTGCTTCGTGGTTTCAGGGCAATCTTCGCGACCAAACCACTGGAGCGCCGGCCCGCGCGTATTTAGCCAGTCGAGGCATTGAGGCGGCGATCATCGAACGGTTTGGAATTGGCTACGTACCACCTGACTGGGATGGCTTGAGCACAGCACTCGCGAAACAAGGGTTTTCAGCGAGCGAGTTGGCAGCAGCTGGATTGACTGTGGCGCGAGAGCATGCGTCCGGGTTTTATGATCGGTTTCGCGGTCGTGTGATGTTTCCGATCGTCGACCTCCGTAAGCGCGTAGTGGGGTTCGGAGGGCGCATTCTCGGCGAAGGTACGCCAAAATATTTGAACTCTCCTGATACGCCGCTGTTTAGGAAGGGCCAGACTCTCTTCGCGCTCGATGTGGCCCGTGAAGCCGTTGCCCGTTTGAAGACCGTGATCGTCGTTGAAGGCTACTTTGACGCCATCGCGTTGCATCAAGCAGGCCTCACGCATACGGTGGCCACATTGGGAACTGCCCTAACCCCCGAGCATATTCAGGTATTGCGGCGATTTGCTTCGAAAGTTGTGCTGCTGTTCGATCCCGATCAAGCCGGGGTCCGGGCGGCGTTACGGGGATTGGATCTGTTCGTCAACAGCGGGATGGGAGTGACGGTCGTTACGCTTCCGGAAGGCGAAGACCCCGATACCTATGTGCGACACGAAGGGCCGGATGCGTTTGTGCGATTGGAAGCACAAGCTCCGAGTCTCTTGGATTTTGCGTTGGAGCAGAGTTTGAAGGCAGCGCAGTCGAGTACGCTCGAGGAACGGATCCGAAGCGTGGACGAAATCCTGCGAATTTTGCAAAAGAGTGAGCACCCAATCGAACGAGAGGAACGCATCCGGCTCGTGGCGGAGCGACTCGGGATCAATCAACAGCGGTTGATCGAGCGGTATCCGGCCCTGATCCAGAAGTCTGCACCTCGAGTAACGACTCGCCGAGGGGAGACTGCCCCTTCTGCACAGTTGTTCAAGGGGCCGGCTGAGGAACGGGATCTCGTGTTTCTCTTGCTTCAGGGACAGCTGTCACCAACTGATGTGCGACGACTCAGGCCGGAGGCCTTTTCGGTACCGGCTTGTCGCCTCATCGTTGAAGCCGCGCTGACCTGTCTTGATCGGGATGGTCGGATCGGTCTTCGAAACTTGCTCGATTCGATCGTCGACCATCCGGAGTGCGGAACCGTGGCCACAGAACTCTCCATGCGCGAGGACCACTTTGACGATGTGCGGGCTCATGTGAAAGGGTGTCTGGATACGTTAGACCGTAAGCGGGCGGAGGCGGTGCTGCGGGAGCTGATCGCGCAACTGAAGGAAGCAGAACGTGAGGGCCGTACAGAAGATGCGCGATCGCTCAATGCCCGCGTGAACGAATTGCGAATGCAAAAATCCGGTCAATCGTCGGCCGGGTCTCTCTCTCTGGTAAAGGAGTAGTCATGCCGAAACAAGAGTTGCTCGTCGAGGTCAAGAAGCTGATCGCGATCGGGAAAGAAAAAGGCTTTCTGACCTATGACGAGTTGAATAGTACGTTACCCGCGGAAGTCGTGTCCTCCGAACAGTTCGGGAGCATCATGGCGATGTTCGGCGAAATGGACATCGAAATCGTCGACGCTCCGGCAGGCGGAGCGGAGCGGCCTCGGAAAAGCCGCGACAGCGAGGAAGCGAGTGACGACGATGAAGGGGATGCTGGAGAGGATGGCGAGAAAGAAATCGATCTGACTCCGGGAGCGCTCAGCCGGACCGATGACCCAGTTCGCCTCTATCTCAAGGAGATGGGCAGCGTCGCGCTCCTGAGTCGTGAAGGGGAAATCGAGATTGCCAAGCGGATCGAAGAAGGCAAGCGAGATATCGCCTCTGTCATCTATGGAATGCCGATGACGATCGAGTTTGTACTGTCGTTGCGCGACCAACTCAAGAACGGCAAGATCGACGTGCGCGAGATTGTGCCGATCCAGGAGACCGAGGAAGATTTTGAAGAAGAGGAAGTCGAGAAAGATTACGAGGAACTTCGCCTCAAGACTCTCGAAGGGTTGAACTCCGTCAGAAAAATCTCGACCTCGCTCAAGGGACTGTATGAGAAATCTCGCCATGCCAACGGCGATGCGACAAAGCTGAAAAAAATCAAAAAGCAGATCGACACCATCCGCGAGCAGATCGTCGACAAGATGGAGTCTGTCAACCTCCATGGCGTGCTCAAGGATCGCATGGTCCAGCGCGTGCGAGACTTGGCGGTCCAGATTCGGACGGCGGAGCGGGAGATCGGCAGTTGTCAGCGACGGCTCGGAATCGGCGGTGAAGCAGGCGCCGAGGCCCTCAGGAAGCTGTGCCGCGATCGAAAGAGTTTTCTCACCGTTAAGCGCAAGTCGGGCTGTTCAGAAGACACCCTCTCCGACATCAAAAAAATCTTTCAGGCGGCCAAGGCCCGCATCAGGCAATTGGAAACCGAAGAAGCGCTGGTGTCCGCCGATGAGATCAAAGATGCCGTCAAACATCTCGATGTGGCGGAAGAAAAGGTCAAACGGGGAAAGGCCGAATTGGTTGAGGCCAATCTTCGGCTTGTCGTCAGTATTGCCAAGAAGTACACGAACCGCGGGCTACAATTCTTGGATTTGATTCAAGAGGGAAACATCGGCTTGATGAAGGCCGTGGATAAATTCGAATACAAACGCGGATACAAGTTCAGCACCTATGCTACCTGGTGGATCCGTCAGGCCATTACGCGAGCGATCGCCGATCAAGCCCGGACGATCCGCATTCCAGTCCACATGATTGAGACGATCAATAAACTGATCAGGACCTCACGACATCTCGTGCAAAAGCTTGGACGCGAACCCACCCCCGAGGAAATCGCGGAGCGAATGGACTTGCCGCTCGATAAGGTCCGGAAGATTCTGAAGATCGCGCGGGAGCCGATCTCGCTCGAAACTCCGATCGGTGAAGAGGAAGACAGCCATCTGGGCGATTTCATCGAAGACAAGAAGGCGATATCTCCGTTGGAAGCGGCGATTCGCTATGACTTGCAGCGGCAAATCAATAGTGCGTTGGAAACGTTGACGCCAAGGGAAGAGAAGGTGCTTCGGAAACGGTTTGGTATCGGCGAGGCGACGGATCATACACTCGAAGAGGTCGGTCAAGACTTTGAAGTGACGCGCGAACGCATCCGTCAGATCGAAGCCAAAGCATTGCGCAAATTGCGCCATCCGAGCCGCAGCAAGAAGCTGCGCAGCTTCGTCGAAAGCATGTAGGTCAGATGCCGGCGTCAATTGACTCCGTTTCAGCAGCGTCCTACAATCAGCCGCTCGTGTCTGCGGGCCAGGCGCGATGGGTCAACCGCAGACTTCCTGATGGGGCCCATAGCTCAGGTGGTTAGAGCGGCTGACTCATAATCAGCTGGTCCTAGGTTCGAGTCCTAGTGGGCCCACCAGCGAGGCCGGTGCGCGGCGCAGTCGGGCCGTCTATGCGGCCTCCGTATGTAGGAGTGCATTGAACTCGAATCTTTCCCCCCTCATCGAGCTGCAAAAGTTTGACCTCCGCATCATGGAGATCAAAGACGAACGTCGACAAATCCCACAACGGCTCTATGCGGTCGAGGCTCCGCTGCAGGAAGCAAGACGGGTGTTGCAAGGTACGATGTCCGCCATCGACGCGCTGGTAAAAGAGCGGAAGAGTAATGAGAAGGATCTCGAAGCTCATGAAGATCGTGTTGAAAAATTGAAGGAGCGGGCGTCGCAGTTAAAGACCAACCAGGAGTATCAAGCCCATCTTTTCGAATTGGAGTTAGCGAACAAGAAGAAGTTTGAGATCGAAGACAAGATCTTGGGTTGCATGGAAAAAATCGAACAACTGCAGCGGGTTTCGAAGGAAGCGCAAGAGAAGGTCAATGTTGCGGAGAAGTCCTTCGTGCAGGAAAAGCAGGTACTAGAGGAACGCGATCAGAGACTCATGCAAGAACTGGCCGAACTTGAGGCGCAACAACGGGAGCGCGCGGCCCATATAGATAAGAGCTTACTCGAACGATACACAAAACTGAAAGCAGCCAGGAAAGACCAGGCACTGGCTTCGGTGCAAGGCGGCATCTGTTCAGGATGCCGGCTTCAGATTCCCCCGCAACTGATTGCTGAAGTGAAACGTTCCCAGGATCTCCACGCCTGTCCCTATTGCCATCGGATGTTGTATTGGGATGGCGATGTGTCGCCCGAGCAGAAGCCACCGCAGGATCAGGTCAAACCTTCCGATCTCGAAGTTGGCGAATCCGTCTAGGTAAGAGCTGCTGCCCCAAGCACGGCCTTTGTGGTCTTGAAATGAAGCTTGGCGACGGTGCTCAAGCGGTCTTGCCCGTGCTTCTTCACGATCATACGGGCGGCGAGCTCAACGGCTGGCGATGCCCCCTTGGGGAGGATAGTCCCGACCTCGGTCGAGAGCCGTTTCAATCTCACTAGGAATTCCGCGCGTGCGAGAATCGAGGCGGCTGCAACGGCGAGATCAACCTCCGCTTTGGGTCGCTGCTCCAGCGTGATCTTCCGACCTTTC
Source organism: Nitrospiraceae bacterium (assembly GCA_035623075.1). Taxonomy (NCBI): domain Bacteria; kingdom Pseudomonadati; phylum Nitrospirota; class Nitrospiria; order Nitrospirales; family Nitrospiraceae; species Nitrospiraceae bacterium. The sequence continues at coordinate 30,832 of DASPUC010000029.1, forward strand.
TCTTGCAACGCACTCAGAATCAATCGCTCATCACCGAATTGATCGGCGATAGCGCGATCGCACGAGACGCGCTCCAGCAAAGTTTCCAACGCCTTGGCGTGACCCCATGCGAGCAGGCGATTCAAATTGAGAATCTTCCTGTAGAGTTCATTGTATCGTTGGGGGCCGATCGCGATGATGCTGTGAGGACAGATCGTACGAATGTCCGGTGCCATTTCGAGGATGCGGCCGTCGGAAATCTTCTTGCTGTCTCGCACCTCCATGAGGGAAAGTTCGCCTTGCGTCGTCGCGTCGACAAAGACGGCCGCGATCACCAGCGGACCGAAATAATCTCCTTTGCCGGATTCGTCGATGCCGATGCGTTCGATCGAAGCGCGCGAAGTGCTCTCGGCCACAGCCAAGCTTCCCTGGTAGAAAATCTTCTGGCGGCGCGCTAATCTAGCAGAGCACCGAAGGTCGGTCAATTTTGATCAAGCTGATAAGCAAATGCTGAGCTGCGAGTTTCAACGATGATCAGATGGGTAACGCGCATTGTCCTGTTGGTCCTGGGCAGTAGTCCGCTGTTCCTTCTGAGCGGCTGCGAAACCAATCCCTATACCGGACGGTCTCAATTACTCATGACGTCTGTTCCTGAAGAGATGCAGCTCGGTACGCAGGCTTACCAACAGGTAAAAAATGATCCCAAAGTGCACCTATCGCAAGATCCCCGTGAGATCGAGCCGGTTAAGAGAGTGGCGGCCCGTATCATCGAGGCGGCCAAACGTTCCAAATACGCCGAGATGGCCAAGCAATTTCAGTGGGAAGTCACCGTGATCAAGGATGATAAGACGATGAATGCGTTTGCGCTTCCGGGCGGGAAAATTGCCGTGTACACCGGTATCTTTCCGGTCGCGAAAACCGAAGCGGGACTTGCCGCGGTCTTAGGGCACGAGGTAACTCACGCCTTGGCGCGTCACGGTGCTGAGAGGATGAGCCAAGGTGAACTTACGAATGCGGCGCTTCAAGTGGTTGGGGCGGCTGCAGGTGCCAGTCACATGAATCCTTTGTTGTCTCAGGGGGCGATGGCGGCGTTGGGAGCGGGGGCTCAAGTTGGGGTGTTGCTTCCGTTCAGTCGGGCTCACGAATCCGAAGCTGATTACATCGGGATTTTGCTCGCTGCGGACGCGGGATACGACCCACGTGAGTCTATCCACCTTTGGGAACGAATGGCACAGCTGACTCGCGGAGGGGGACCTTCTGAGTTCCTATCGACCCATCCAGGCCATGAAACGAGGATTGCCCAACTGAAGAAATGGATGCCGGAAGCAATGGATATCTATCAAACCCGGCAGTCTGTACCAGCTGCTGAACTCCCTGCCATATCGGCCCGCTAACTTTGGTGTTCGAAGCCGTTAGGTCCTGAGCGGACATCTGCCGGCACCTCCTTTCGTACTGCGCGAGTCCGGCCTTTCGTAGGGTTGGCCTCGGTGGTTAGGTATGCGATTCTCTCCGAAGCGACTCTTGTCACTTAGGAGGTACCAATGGCGTCTCGATATGGGGCCCGTGTTCCGCTCGAGTGTGCTGTGGTCTACGTAGGAGAGCTGGCTCTCGGCAAAGGCCGGATCAGCAATGTCTCGCTCTCTGGGTGCCAACTCGAGGGGGCGCACAAGGCAATGAAGCGCGGGGATTCAGTACACCTCCGTGTCTTCATACCTGATCATCAGATCCCGTTGAATGTTCCCCTGGCCGTCGTGCGCTGGGTTGAAAAAAACCGGGTGGGGCTGGAATTTATTCGCTCCTCCAAGGAAGACCAAACCCGGCTCAAACGTTTTGTCAAGCAACAGAAGCAGCTCGCAGGGGTATGGTACAAGTGGGATGAATCGAAAACGAAGCTCGCGGCTTCAGTAGATTAAGCCCTCAGTTGAGTGTTCTGTACTCGTCTTACCCTTGCAACCTCTTCGAACCTCTCCTATACTGAGCCTGCGCGTTGAAGATGATCGGGTGATCGCTCGTGGCGGCAACGCTGCGAGAGGAAAGTCCGGACTTCAGGGGCGGGGCGCTGGGTAACACCCAGGCGGAGCGATCCGACACCGGCACCACAGAGAATAGACCGCCGATGGCCAAGGCGATGGGACCCCATTTCTAGTCGCTGCGGATCAGGTAAGGGTGAAACGGTGGAGTAAGAGCCCACCGCGGTGGTGGCGACATCACCGGCACGGTAAGCGTCGCCCGATGCAAGGCCAAATAGGAAGACACCCGCGCGATTGTTCGCGATCCTGCGGAACGGCTGGCCCGGCCGAGGTCTTCGGGTAGGTCGCTCGAGGTTCGAGGCAACTCGAATCCCAGAGAAATGATCACCTCCGTCTGGGACTCAACATCCAGGCGGGACAGAATCCGGCTTATAGATCCTCTCCAGCGCGCTTTTATACTTGTTTACCGCCCATCCCTAGTCAGTCTTCCAAATGAATTATTGCGAGCGGGGAAGAAGGCGATGGAACTCGGCTTAACCGACATCCTATTGACGGGTACAAGGGGTGGTGATAGGATCGCACATCTTTCTTCTTGATTTTTCAGATGCTTCTGAAAAATCTGGGGGGAGGTGTCTGTGTATTGTTTGCCGTGCATGTCGAGCGATTCCCTCCGCCGGGTTATGGAGAAATGGCGAGGGAGAGGAGGGCTGGTATGAAGCTCACAGGGGCTGAAATCTTCATCGAATGCCTGAAACGGGAAGGGGTGAAAACCATCTTCGCGCTGCCGGGTGGTGTCGTCTTGAAGATTTTCGACATGCTGCATCAGCAAAAGGAGATTGAAGTTGTACTCACCCGCCATGAACAGGGAGCTGGTCACATGGCGGAAGGGTACGCCAAGGCGACAGGCAAGGCTGGCGTGGCCTTGGTCACTTCCGGTCCCGGGATGACCAACGTTATTACGGCGCTGGCGGATGCCTATATGGATTCTGTGCCGCTTGTGTGCTTTAGCGGTCAGGTACCGACTCACCTCATTGGAAATGATGCTTTCCAGGAGGCGGACAATGTCGGACTGAGCCGTCCCTGTACCAAATATAATTTCCTCGTGAAGGACGTGAGCGACCTCGCGACCACAATTAAGGAAGCATTCTATATCGCGACGACCGGCCGCCCGGGACCGGTACTGGTCGATATTCCGAAGGACGTTGCCCAGAACCAAACAGAGTATCACTACCCGAACTCCGTCTCGATCCGTGGCTACAATCCGACGTACGAAGGAAATAAGTGGCAAATCAAGCAAGCCGCCGAAGCTATCATGAAGGCCAAGAAGCCCATCTTGTATGTTGGCGGAGGCGTGGTATTTTCCGGTGCCTCGCAGGAATTGCTTGAGCTTGCCGAAATGACGCAGATCCCCGTCGATATGACACTTATGGGGTTAGGCGCGTTTCCCGGCGAACATCCGCTGTCCCTGGGCATGATGGGGATGCACGGAACGTATCAGGCCAACATGGCCGTGCACTACTCCGATCTCGTCATCGCGATCGGGGCGCGGTTTGACGACCGGGTAACGGGTAAAGTGTCGGAATTCTGTCCCTATGCCAAAATCATTCACGTAGATATTGATCCCACATCCATTCGGAAGAACATTCACGTGGACATTCCGATTGTGGGAGATTGCAAGGCGGTGCTCAGAGAGTTGAATCAGATTTTGCGTGCGACCGTCAATGGTGAGCAGAAAGAGCTTCGCAAGCCGTGGTGGGACCAGATTCGAGAGTGGCAGCAGGCGCATCCGTTGACCTATCAGCAGGAGACAGATGGGCCGATAAAGCCGCAACATGTAGTCCGTCGATTGTATGAGTTGACAAAGGATAGGGACCCGATCGTGTCCACGGACGTGGGCCAGCACCAGATGTGGGCCGCCCAACATTTCAAGCTCGCACAACCGAATCGCTGGCTGACCTCCGGTGGGCTTGGGACGATGGGTTTTGGATTGCCCGCAGCTATGGGTGCACAGGCGGCGTTCCGCAACAGGCTCGTGCTTTGTGTCGCCGGGGATGGCAGTATTCAAATGAATATGCAAGAAATGGCGACTGCGGTCGTCCACAAGCTGCCGGTGAAGGTCATTATCCTCAACAATCGATTCCACGGCATGGTGCGTCAGTGGCAGGACCTTTTCTACAACGGACGGTATGCCTCGAGCTATCTGGATACGACGCCTGATTTCGTGAAACTGGCCGATGCATACGGTGCAGTGGGTCTCCGGGCAAACAAAGTTGGGGATCTCGACAACGTGTTGAAGGAAGCCATCGCCGTCGACAAACCGGTGATCGTCGATGTGCCGACCTATCCCTATGAGAACTGCTATCCAATGATTCCAGCCGGCGGCTGCAACCACGAGATGATTCTCGAAGATCCACCCGAATTGAAAAAGAAACAATCTGCGGTAGGAAAAGTTCTGCCGGAAGACAAAGATACCGTCCTGACGGCTTAGAAGGGGAGTGCCGAAGGTTGAATGGATAGACCCGCCTTCGGCGCCGTTCGCGCATGGAACACATTATTTCCGTTACCGTAGAGAATAAGTTTGGCGTGTTGTCCCGGATCGCTGGGCTCTTTAGCGGTCGAGGGTTCAACATTGAAAGCCTCTCGGTAGCTCCAACTCTCGATTCATCGATGTCGCAGATGACGATCGTCACGTCGGGAGACGATCGGATCATCGAGCAGATCGTCAAACAGCTGAACAAGTTGATCGACGTCATCAAGGTGGTTGATCTGAACGAAAGTGACTTTGTGTCGCGGGAAACGGCGCTCATTAAGGTTCATACGCGAGCAGAGGATCGGGCGGAGGCTTTGCGGATCGCGGATATCTTCCGCGCCAATGTAGTCGACTCCACACCAGCGACCTACACCATCGAGGTGACGGGCGATCCCAAGAAGATTGAAGCCATCATCAATCTACTGCAGCCTCTCGGCATCAAGGAACTCACGCGAACAGGCCGAGTGGCTGTTGCACGCGAACCGATCCGGTCCGTGTCGGCCCAGCCCAAGAAGGTGGTTCGCGAATAGAACTTCGACGATCTTCGGGACCCCGACAGCATTCTCAACAGGACATGTCTTAGTGAGGAGTAGATGATGAAGATTTATTACGATAAGGATGCAGACCTTCAACAGATTCGCAACAAGAAGGTCGCTGTCATCGGCTACGGCAGTCAAGGCCATGCCCATGCACTGAACATGAAAGAGAGCGGTGTGGAGGTGGTCATCGGCTTACGAGAGGGCGCGTCCTGGAAGAAGGCTGAGCAGAGCGGCCTTAAAGTCATGCCGGTGGCCGATGCGGTGAAGGCGTCCGATGTCGTGATGATCTTAGCCCCGGATGAAGCGCAAGCGGCGATCTATCGGCAGGACGTGGCACCACATCTCAAGCCGGGGGCGTATCTTGCGTTCGGCCACGGATTCAACATTCATTTCGGTCAAATCGTGCCGCCGTCCACCGTGAATGTGTTCATGGTGGCGCCGAAAGGGCCGGGTCACCTCGTCCGATCAGAATATACGAAGGGCAGCGGGGTACCCTGCTTGCTGGCTATTCACCAAGATCCAAGCGGCACCACGCGGCAGGTCGGATTAGCTTACGCCAGTGCCATCGGGGGCGGACGAGCCGGCGTGATCGAGACGAACTTCCGAGAAGAAACGGAAACCGATCTCTTCGGCGAACAGGTCGTGCTCTGTGGAGGCCTGACGTCTCTCATTCAAGCAGGCTACGAAACGTTGGTCGAGGCAGGCTACTCTCCTGAGATGGCCTATTTTGAATGTCTCCATGAAGTGAAATTGATCGTCGATTTAATCTACCAGGGTGGCATCGCCAATATGCGGTATTCCATCAGCACAACGGCCAAGTACGGCGACATCACCCGCGGCCCACGCATAGTGACGGACCAGACGAAGCAGGAAATGAAAAAAATCCTCGGCGAGATTCAGAGTGGCCAATTCGCCAAGGAATGGGTGCTCGAAAATCAAGCCAATCGCCCCGTCTACAATGCGCTGCTTGCCAAAGGCGAAGGCCATCCAATCGAAGCGGTCGGAGCCAAGTTGCGGGCGATGATGCCCTGGCTCAAGAAAGACCAGCTGGTCGATAAGAGTAAGAACTGAAGTTCGAGGAGCCTGTGGCGGACCGTGCCGTCGGCGTGCCGATCGTCAAAGAGGGAATTCCTTTCGTTGGAATCGGAGGCGGCGTTACACTGCTTGCAGGGTTTTTGGGGTGGGCGGTTGTTGCATTGCTGGCCGGAGGGCTCACCCTCTTCACGGCCTGGTTTTTCAGAAATCCTGCGAGAGTCATTCCTCAAGGACCCGGATTAGTCGTCGCGCCAGGCGACGGCACGGTGATCAGCATCGAGGAGGAGTTTGAACCTCGATTTATAAAGGATCGAAGTGTTCGGCTCACGATCTTTTTGAACGTCTTCGATGTGCACGTGAATCGCGTCCCGTGTGAAGGGGTGGTCGAAGACATTCAGTATCAGCCAGGAGCTTATCTGGTGGCGAGCAAACCGGAAGCGACGTTGAAGAACGAACAAAATGCTCTGTTTCTCCGAACGTCGCAGGGTGCGAAAGTGCTCTGTGTCCAAGTCGCGGGGCTGATCGCGCGGCGTATCGTCTGCTGGCTCTCGCCGGGTGACCGTGTGGCGCGGGGTGAACGATTCGGACTCATCCGATTCGGTTCCCGCATGGACACGTTTCTCCCGCTTGGGACAGCCTTGAAGGTCTCAGTCGGTGATCGGGTAAAGGGTGGCGAAACGATCGTGGGGGTGCTGCGATGAAAACTGCCGGTTTGCGTCAAGCGATGGGACGAGCTGCCAGGCAGCGGCATGCCATGCATCTGATCCCCAATCTGTTCACGACAGGCAATTTATTCTGCGGAGTCTATGCGATCTTGTCCGTGTTCAATGCCAACTACATGGCGGCCGCGATTGCAATTCTGGTCGCGATGGTGTTCGACGTGTTGGATGGAAAGTCCGCTCGGCTGACCAACAGCACGAGTCATTTCGGACTTGAATATGATTCCCTGTCCGATGTGGTATCGTTCGGCGTGGCGCCGGGCCTGCTGATTTATTCATGGGCGTTGAGCGGTCAAGGAACCTTTGGAATCGCAGTGATGTTTGCCTATGTCGCCATGGGAGCCGTGCGGCTGGCGCGGTTCAACGCAACCGTGGCGTTATCCGATAGCAAATACTTCACCGGGTTGGCCATCCCTGCTGCAGCGGGTGTAGTGGCATCGCTCGTGATCTTCGATCATTACATTGTGCGGATGGGGGCAGAAATCAGGCCAATTCTCGTGTTGTTCATTACCCTATCTCTGTCATTCTTAATGGTCAGCACGATTAAGTACCGCAGCTTCAAGGATATGAAGTTTCGGGGCGGGCGCCACTTCACTTATCTGGTGTGGGGAATTCTCGCCCTGATGCTAGTAGCATCGTGGCCTCAAGTTATGTTATTTGTAATCTTCGCCGGATATGCCTTGCTCGGTCCGGCGGAGCGGCTCGTCGGGCTCGTTGCCAAAGTGATCGGAAAGCGTCCGATGGGGAGAGCCGAGCAGTCGATTATCGAACCGAAGTTTTAGTGGCTGTGACGAGGAATAGTACGCGCCTCGGACGGAAACAAGAGAGCTGGTGGATGGTGTGAACCAGCCCGTTGAGCGCGGAACTCGCCTCTGAGCCGAATCCGTGAACCGAGAGTAGCGGATTCCGTCTTGCCCCCGTAACGGGCCGAATCGAGGGTGATGAACGGCAAAACCAGCCGTCCATGACCGAACCAGGGTGGTACCACGGAGTGCGTAGAGCCTTCGTCCCTGTCTGATGGGATGGAGGCTTTTGTGCTTCAAGCTGCTGAAAAAGCCTTCCTGCCTCGTTCTCAGTCGTTCGAACCCCTCGACGTAGCGAACATGTACGCCTCGGGGTTCTCTCTCCCTGCGGCCTTGCTTGGGAAACGGTGCGTCTCGGCGCGCCAAGGGTGGGCGGGTAAGAAGCAAGAACTTTTTGAGCAGCTTGTCGAGTGGGAGGTGTGACATGACACGTATGATACGGATTTTCGATACGACGTTGCGAGACGGAGAACAATCTCCCGGCGCCAGCATGAACGTAGAAGAAAAAATTATGGTGGCGAAGCAACTGGCGCATCTCGGCGTTGACATTATCGAAGCCGGGTTTGCCTACAGTTCTCCCGGCGACTTCGAGGCAGTGAGGCGGATCGCACAGGAGGTGGAAGGGCCGACGATCTGCAGTTTGGCACGGGCCCGCCCGGAGGATATTGATCGAGCGTGGGACGCGCTCAAAGGGGCGCCAAAAATCCGGATTCACACCTTCCTCTCCACATCGGACATTCATTTGAAACACCAGTTTCGTATGACCCGTGAGGAAGCGAAGAAACGTGCGGTTGAGATGGTCCAGCGGGCGAGAGGGTACGTCGATGATGTCGAATTCTCACCGATGGATGCGAGTCGGTCCGACCCGGCCTATCTCTATGAGGTTATCGAAGCGGTGATCGCGGCCGGAGCTGGGACCGTCAATATCCCGGATACCGTCGGCTATGCGATTCCGCAGGAATTCGGCCAGCTGATTCGGGGTATTCGTGACAAGGTGCCAAATAGTGCGAAGGCTGTGATCTCGATCCATTGCCACAACGACTTAGGATTGGCTGTGGCCAATAGCTTGGCGGCTGTGCTTGAGGGAGCCGGTCAAATCGAATGCACGGTCAATGGGATCGGCGAACGAGCCGGCAATACTTCCTTGGAGGAAGTCGTCATGGGACTCCGGACGAGAAAAGATCTCTACCATGCCGACACACAGGTTCGTTCAGAAGAGATTTCCAAGACCAGCAGGCTTGTGAGCAAGATTACCGGGATGGTCGTGCAACCCAATAAGGCCATCGTGGGCGCGAATGCGTTTGCGCATACTTCGGGCATTCACCAGGATGGACTGCTGAAGGACAAGACGACCTATGAAATTATGCGGCCGGAATCGATCGGGTTGATCGAGAGCAAGATGGTGATGGGCAAGCTTTCCGGCCGGCATGCATTTAGACAACGACTCGAAGAACTGGGATACAAATTGACGGATGAGGAGATTAACCATGCCTTCGAACGGTTCAAGAAGTTGGCCGATCAGAAGAAAGAGATCTACGAGGAAGATATTGAAGTCATTGTTTCTGAAGAGTTGGCGAAGATGGCGGAGCGGATGAGGCTCAAGTCGTTCCACGTTGAGAGCGGCACGGATCGTGTACCGACTGCGATGGTCGAACTCGAAATAGACGGACGGTCTGTGAAACAAACCGGGACCGGCGATGGGCCGGTTGACGCGGTGTATCGTACCATCGCGGCGATGACTCAGACAAAGAGCAAGCTCCTCATGTATGCGGTGAAAGCGATTACGGGGGGGACCGATGCCCAGGGTGAAGTTTCGGTAAGAGTTCAAGAGGATGGACGCACAGTATCCGGCCACGGAGCCGATACGGATATCATCGCAGCATCGGCAAGGGCCTACCTCAACGCGCTGAACAAGCTCGCGTATTTGGCAGCGAAGCAAGCGCAAGGCGAGCAGAAGGTGAACTTGATTTGAGAAGTGGCGCCACGGTAGAGTGCGCGAATAACTTGAGGAATGCTGCTGCAGGAGTGAGAGGGCGCACTCGTGTTCAAGGTCACACCATTAGAGCGCCCAGTGTTTTTAGCCGGCGACCATACCCGTCTACGGGAGATCTTCCATCCAGCTAAGCACCAGCTGAAACTGGGTTATAGCCTTGCCCATGGGACGTTGGGACCAGGTCAACGGTCCAGGCGGCACGTCTTGGCTTCTTCGGAAGTCTACTATTTCATTGTCGGTCAAGGACGTTTCATGATCCATGATCAGGTCATCGCGGTTGAGGCTGGGACGACGCTCTATGTGCCTCCAGGAGAGACCCAGTCACTGGAGAATACCGGAAGTATTGATATCGAGTTTCTCTGCCTCGTCGATCCTGCGTGGAAGCCGGAAGACGAAGTGATTCTGGAGTAGAGGGTTGGTTCTAGGAACAAGAGGGAGATGGGCACTGTGAAAGCGAAAATTGCAGTCTTGGCTGGTGACGGAGTCGGACGGGAGATCGTTCCCGAGGCTGTCAAGGTTCTCAAAGTCGTGGCTGAGAAATTTGGCCATAGCTTTGAATTTGCCACGGGCGATGTTGGTGGGCAAGCCATCGATAAGGTCGGAGTTCCCCTGCCTCAAGATACGCTGGCCCTGGCCAAGCAGAGTGATGCCGTCCTCCTAGGGGCAGTCGGTGGTCCGAAGTGGGAAGGGCTCGAATACAGTCTGCGACCAGAACGAGCACTCCTAGGCTTGCGTGAGCATCTGGGTCTATATGCGAACCTGAGGCCGGCAAAGTTATACCCAATGTTGGCCGACGCCTCGTCCTTGAGACGTGAGATCATCGAAGGAATCGACATTCTCGTAGTCCGGGAATTGACCGGCGGCATCTATTTTGGCAAGCCCAAAGGCATCGAGAAGCTGCCGAATGGAGAAGAGCGGGGGATCAACACGGAAATCTATACGACGGCGGAAATCAAACGCATTGCAAAAGTCGCGTTCGACGCTGCGAGAAAACGGCGCAAGAAAGTGACATCGGTCGATAAAGCGAATGTCCTGGAGTCGTCCGAACTCTGGCGCCGAATCGTGAGTGATGTTCAGACGCAATACCCGGATGTCGAGCTTAACCATATATACGTGGATAATGCAGCGATGCAGCTCGTGCGCAATCCACGGCAGTTCGACGTGATGCTGTGCAATAACATGTTCGGTGATATCCTGAGCGACGAAGCGGCCATGTTGACCGGTTCGATCGGCATGTTGCCCTCGGCGAGCGTGGGGGCTCAGGTGGGACTGTTTGAGCCAATACATGGAAGCGCTCCTGATATTGCCGGCAAGAATATCGCGAATCCCATCGCTACGATTGCGTCGGCCGCCATGATGCTGTCCTATGCCTTCCAACTCGATAAGGAAGCGGAGGCGATCGAGCAGGCGATTGTAAAGACCCTGGATCTCGGCTATCGGACAAAGGACATTCAGGGACCCGGCGCCCGCGTCGTCGGTACGAGTGAGATGGGTGATGCGATTCTGCGAAATCTCAATTAAGGGTTGGTAACGGAACGCTAATGGGCACCACAAGCAAAGTGGGACGGATTGTGACGGTCGCCGGTATCGGGGACCCCGGATGGTCCGGTGATGGCCGTGCGGCGGTTGCCGCCCTTCTGAATGAACCGAAGCATGTCACGATCGACAACCACGGGAACATTTTCATTGCCGATTCCGAGAATCACGTGGTGCGACGAATTGAGCGGATGACCGGACTGATCAGTACCGTGGCTGGGTCTGCTCAAGGAGCGACGGCCCTTCCCCAGACAGGGATTGGGACTGGGCCAGGAGAAATTGAAAGCTCGGACCCTCTGGCTGATGGGGAAGTAACCGGGTCTCATCAATTCGCCCAACAAACCGATCTGAGCGGGACCGTGCGATATATTGTCAACGCTACCGCAGTTGCAACAAGGTTCGGTGGCGATGGCGGTCCGGCAGTCGAAGCGCTCTTGAATTTTCCGACTGCTGTTGCGGTTGATCGGGACGGCTATCTCTATATCGCGGATACGATGAATCATCGGGTTCGTCGCGTGGATACGATGAATGGAATGATCGCGACAGTGGCTGGAACAGGACAATCACGATATGCTGGCGATGGGGGCGCTGCGACGGCTGCTGCGCTCAATGAGCCGGCGGCTTTGGCGATCAGCGAGAAGGACATTCTCTACGTTGCGGATCAAAGCAACAATCGAGTGCGCGCAGTGGACTTGATCACAGGATTGATCCGCACCGTCGCGGGGACCGGAACAGCCGGGTATAATGGAGACGGAATTCCCGCTACCGAAGCGAGTCTTGCTGGACCAAGCGGCTTGGCGTTGGACTCCGATGGAACCCTGTATATCGCCGATACCTTCAACGGCCGGATCCGTGCAGTCGACTCTGCGACCGGTCTGATCAGGACCGTCGTGGGCGATGGAGGTGAATATCGGTATCAGGGGCCAACTGAGCCTACTTCCCCCAGTCTTTCGCGCCCATCCGGTATTGCCCTTGACCTGCGAGGCAACCTCTACATAACGGATTCGGACAATCACCTTATCAGGCGATGGAATCGTACCACCGGACAGCTTGAACGGGTGGCTGGACAAGGAGCGGCCCGGTATGGAGGGGATGGAGGTTCCGCCTTGGACGCGAGTCTGAGCTATCCTTTTGGAATTGTCATCGATCAGTCCGGATATCTCTTTGTGGCCGACACCTTTAATCACCGCATCAGAGAAATCGAACAGCCGTAGGATCGGGATCCATGTTGAAGAAGAAATCATCGTACGTCGTCGCGATCATCGGGGCTACTGGTGCGGTCGGGAAGGAATCTCTCGACATCCTGGAAGAACGGAAGTTCCCGCTCGAATCGTTGCGCCTGTTCGCCTCGAAACGATCGGCCGGCGAAGTGATGACCTGTCAAGACAGGGAGTGGAAGGTCGAGGAATTGACGACGACCTCCTCGTTTGCCGGTATCGATATCGCGTTCATTTCTGCCACCGATGCGATTAGCCGAGAGTACGGGCCGCGTTTAGCCGCGGCGGGAATCGTCGTCATCGATGATAGCGGCATCTTTCGGATGGAGGCAGATGTCCCGCTGGTCGTACCTGAGGTCAATGCATCCGCTTTGCAGACGATCCCGCGCGGGATTGTCTCGATACCGAATTGCACCACGACGCCGCTCGTCATGGCACTGAAGCCGCTTCATGAGGCAGCCGGGATCAAGCGCGTGATCGTGACGACGTTTCAGTCCGTGTCAGGAACCGGTTCGGCGGCGATGAATGAACTTCTCGATCAGACCAGAGCCTTGATGTCGTTTCGCGACGTGAAAGCTGAGGTCTATCCCTATCAAATTGCGTTCAATCTCCTACCACATATTGGATCATTTTCGGAGGGCGGAGACTGTTCGGAAGAAGTGAAAATTGTGCGCGAGACGCAAAAGATATTGGATGCTCCCCACTTGCGGGTCACCTCGACGACCGTGCGTGTTCCCGTGATGCGCTGCCATTCCGAGGCGATCAATATTGAGTTGGAGCGGCCACTGAATCAAAACGAAGCTAGAGCAGCACTGGCGGCGATGCCGGGCGTGATCGTCTATGACGATCCTGGGAAAAAGTTGTATCCTATGCCGTTGGACGCAACAGGAAAGGATGAGGTCTTCGTGGGGCGGGTCCGCGAGGATACCACGATCGCCAACGGTCTGAACCTCTGGGTGGTATCGGATAATCTCCGCAAAGGAGCGGCGCTCAACGCAGTGCAAATCGCTGAATGCTTGGTGAGAGGTCGATGACGGAATGGGAAAGTCTCGGCAGGATCTTGATCGCCATTGGGTTGGCCGTGGCCACGGTTGGCGTGTTGATCGTGTTCAGCGACCGGTTCCCAAGCCTCGGTGCGTTATTCGGGTGGCTCGGCAAGCTTCCCGGTGATGTGTCCATTAAGCGGGACCAATTCTCTTTCCACTTTCCAATAGTTACCAGCCTCGTGCTCAGTGCGGTTCTCAGTCTGGTATTCTATTTAGTATCATGGTTATTTCGCCGCTAGGTCGAGGTAAGCGAGGGCTGGGGCTGGGCCTTGTGGCCGGGGTCCTATTAATGGGTTCCTTGTCCGGGACGGCAGCGGCCCAGTCCATCCGCGTCCTGCTGTCCGCCGAGGTACTTAGGCTGGATGTCCGCGCGGAGGGGCCGATCTGGATGACGGACTCCAAGGATCGCGGACAAGCCATCAAGTCCGCGGCACAGATTACGGTCAACGGCAGTGGCTTCTTGCTCAATGGTGTGCGCCTTGCCTCCGAGCAGCTGACTCTTCGTGCTGGAGAACAAGGGCTCACGCTGATCTATCGCAAGCAAACGGGGAATGGCTATGGAATGAGTGGTTCCGGAAGCGATCCGGGGACGACGGTGCCGGTGAGCGGATTGGTTCACCTGGTCCGGAAAGGAAACGGGTTTCTCCTCATCAACCAGGTGGATCTTGAAGAATATGTGAAAGGCGTCGTGCCTGCTGAAGTCAATTCGACATGGCATCCGGAGATGCTCAAATCGCAGGCGGTCGCGGCCCGGACCTACGCCCTCTACCAGCAGATGTTGAGTGCGACCCGGGACTATGACGTCGTTGCCACGGTGCAGGATCAGGTCTATCGGGGTAAACACGGCATCGACGTCGGCGTGCAGCAGGCGGTGGAAGCGACGCGCGGCCTAGTAATCACCTATCAAAATGCGCCCATCTATGCGGCCTTCTCTTCCACGGCTGCCGGGCTGACCGAAGACGCCATGAATGTTTGGTCGAAGGATCTTCCCTATCTGAAGGGCGTGGAGTGTCCCTTTGATCTTGAATCGCCGTTCTATCAGTGGAAAGCTTCGTTCAAGATCGATACGCTAGAGCAGAACCTGCGCCAACAGGGTTTTCCCGTGGGAACAATCGCGACCCTGACGCCGGTGACATTCAGCCGAGCTGGTCGTGTGGCGACGCTCCGAATCCTCCACTCAGGAGGCGAATTGGTCTTGCGTGGTGAAGATTTACGGAAGGCGATCGGATACTCGCTCGTCCCGAGCACGCAATTTACGGTCGACTCGATCGGTCAAGATATTGTTTTGTCGGGCTATGGAGCCGGCCATGCTGTGGGTATGTGCCAATGGGGGGCCAAGCAACTGGCCGAACTGGGTTATTCGTATACCACTATTCTCAACTATTACTATCCTGGTACCGAACTGCGAAACATGGCGTTGACAAAGCCACCGACCCTGCCGTCCTCCTGATGCAGTTGTCCGAGTTCGACTTCCCGTTTGATTCCTCGCTCGTCGCAATGCATCCGGTTCTTCCTCGGGACCGGGCCAGACTGTTGGTCATTAACACGACGGACCAGTCTCTAGCCCACCGCTCCATCAAAGAGCTGCCTGAGCTGTTGAATCCGGGCGACTTGTTGGTCGTCAACGACACGAAAGTCCGTGCGGCCCGAGTGGCGGGTTGGAAACGTCCGTCAGGAGTCTCCATTGAGATGCTGTTTGTCAAGGAGCTGCCCGATCACACGTGGGAGGTGATGGTCAGAGGCAAATTGACGCCAGGACAGATCATTGAGGTTGGTCCAGACGCCCATGTGGTCGTCATCGCGCGTGAGGCTGACCGGACCACCGTTCGGATCGAGACGGGAGAGGCCGTCCAAGAGTTCTTCCGCTTGTATGGCCGCATGCCGTTGCCGCCATACATCAAGAGGTCGCCGACAGAGGAGGATTGTGATTGGTACCAGACGGTCTTTGCAAAGGATGAAGGTGCTGTTGCAGCTCCCACAGCGGGGCTTCACTTCACGTCCGAGCTTCTCGGGCGATTGAAGACCCGGGGCGTCGGATTGACGGCCGTGACCCTGCACGTCGGACCTGGAACTTTCAAGCCGGTTACCGTGGATCGGATCGAAGACCATCGGATGGGCAGTGAATGGATTGACGTGGGGCCTGAAGCGATTCAGGCCATCGAGTACACCAAGTCGAAGGGAGGAAGAGTGATTGCTGTGGGGACCACGGTTGTCCGTGCGTTGGAAACTGCTGTTCAAGGTGGGGAGAAGCTTCAGCCGTATCAGGGCGAGACAAATTTGTTCATTGTACCTGGATTTTCGTTCAAGGTCGTGAACGCGCTGCTGACGAACTTTCACCTACCGCGCACCACGCTCTTGATGCTCGTGTCCGCACTGGCGGGCAACTCGCTGCTGCGGCACGCCTATGAAGAGGCCGTGCGTGCCCGCTATCGATTCTACAGTTATGGGGATGCCATGCTGATTTTGTAAGCGGCAAAAGGCCCCGGTGAGTGATTGACGGGAGGAGACTGCAAATTTGTGGGCCGGTTCCTCTTACAACGGCCCGTGCTTATTTCTACAACAGTTCCCGATGTATCTTAATCGGAAGTCTTGCTTTGAGAGCCTCGGTGTACGCCGTCAGCGCTCGTTGTTGTTTCTGAAACAGCATGTCTTGCACGGCACGGTCCCGTGCAGCTGTAGCCTTGGCAGGATCGGATTCCGGCTGCCGAACCATGAGAGCCTGCGCTTCGGCTAGTTCGCTCGGGGTTAATGCCACCGCATCGCGTACCACCATTTTAGCTTTGATCGTCAGAATGTCTTTCGTCTCCATGGCCTCAAAGACCGACGGAGTCATATGATTGATGGCCAACACTCGGCGGTAGATTTCCGAATCGAACGTTCCGTTCCTTTGGAAGTCCGGTATTTTCGTGATCACATCGCGGAGTTCGTCGTTGGAAACCGTCATGCCCATTTCCTTCGCCACGATGAGCCACAAGTTATTTTCGACGAGCTGTTCCACCACATATTGTTTAATTGTTTCGTCCTTGAATTCTCCTGGAACTTTTTCTTTGTATACTCGATAGGTGTTTTCATACGCGCGCTTGAATTCATCACGGGACACGGTGAGATCCCCAACCGAGGCGACCACATTGCCGGATTGCCCACCAAATCCCCACCAACCCATTCCTACGACAAAGGTCACCGCGATGAACCCCATCGCGACCGCCAACAGCCACGGAAAACGATCGTGCGTGTACCGGAGTATTTTGATCATGCGTGCTCTCGCACAGGTTGTCTGATGAGCCGACGCCTGCGGATTCTACTCAGGGAATTTTTCAAACGCAAGGGACGACGATCCGGTTTGCGCCGCGTTCGAACAAACCGTGAATACGCATGCGGGAGACTGGTTGAGACGGGGCTCTTGCCCAGATGACAAAGAACGGTCTTTATTTGTGCTCGATCGGGCAATTTGTTATACTTTGCCACTAATTACGAGGAGAGCCTTTGGCGGAGGAGGTGGGCAGGATCCATCCGGCCGGTTCTGCGGTCTATCCCAAGGCGCAGGTTCTGAACCGGTGTATCGCCAAGCTCATCGACTGTTTTATCGTTGGTGCGGCAAGTGAAGTATTGGCTCCGATCGGATTCCTCGCCGGCTTAGCCTATGTCTTGGTGGCCGATGGATTTGCCGGTGGGCAGAGTATCGGGAAACGGCTGATCGGTCTCCAAACGATCCTCCCCGGCACACGCGAAACAGCAGGGTTTCGGGAATCCATCATCCGCAATCTTCCGTTTGCTGCCGCTCAGGTCGCGTTCGCAGTCCCGTATGTAGGGTGGATTGCATCGGTGGCGATTCTGGCATTTGAAACTGTGTTGGTCGTTGGTAATGAACAGGGACGGCGGCTTGGTGATGAGGTTGCCGGCACTCAGGTCGTCGATGCGGGTCGGCTGGCGCTGCCTGACTGACCGGTAGAGAAACTGGGCCAATCGAGACGGAAGGGAGATTGACCGTGGGGTTTGCGAGCGACATTTTCGGATGGTTCTCCAACGATCTGGCGATCGACCTGGGGACGGCGACCACACTGGTCTACGTGCACGGGAAAGGCATCGTCTTAAACGAGCCGTCGGTTGTGGCCGTCGAGAAAAAAACCGAAAAGGTGCTCGCTGTCGGGGCTGATGCCAAGAAGATGTTGGGCCGGACGCCAGGCAACATCGTTGCGGTTCGACCGATGAAAGAAGGTGTCATCGCCGACTTCGAGATGGCCGAGCAGATGCTCAAACGCTTCATTCAGAAGGCCCACAATCGGAGTGCGTTCGTACGCCCCCGCATCATTATCGGTGTGCCCTCTCGGATCACTCAGGTGGAACAGCGGGCTGTCCGGGATTCGGCGGAACTGGCTGGTGCTCGAGAAGTCTATCTCATCGAGGAGCCAGTGGCTGCGGCGATCGGGGCGGGGCTCCCGATTACCGAGCCGTCCGGGAATATGGTCGTCGACGTCGGCGGTGGCACCACGGATATCGCGGTCATCTCACTCGGGGGGATTGTCTACAGCGAATCCGTCAAGGTGGCGGGCGATCGCATGGACGATGCGATCATGAACTACATTAAAAAGAAATATAATCTCCTGATCGGCGAACATATGGCGGAACGGATCAAGTTCGAAATCGGGTCCGCGTATCCGTTCGAAGAACGTAAAACGATGATGATAAAAGGCCGCGATCTGATCTCCGGCATTCCGCGGACGCTGGTGATCGACGACGCGGAAGTTCGAGAAGCTTTGCAGGAACCCATCGGAACAATCGTCAACGCAATCAAGGTGGCGTTGGAAAATACCCCACCTGAGTTGGCGGGAGATATCATCGATCGCGGCATTGTGCTGACGGGCGGTGGATCGTTACTGAAGGGCATGGATACTCGGTTCCGGGAGGAAACGAACCTGCCGATTATTACGGTGGACGATCCCTTAACTTCTGTCGTATTGGGGGTCGGTAAGATCCTCGATGAGCTCGATTTGCTCGCCAAAGTCTCGGTGATGTCTCAAGCCAACACCTTCCGGTAAGGTTCCATCCTTCATGTGGATGGTCAATTTTCGCTCGCCTTCTGGGACCAGACGCCTGGTGCTGGCGTCGATTGTCTTGCTATTGGTCGCCCTCTTCCTGCTCCCCAGCCAAAGTCAAGGGTTGTTACAATACGTCAGCAGTCCACTGGGCGAAGTGTTGAGTCTTCCATTGCAGGCAATTAGCTCGATCGATCACGGGATTTCCGAACTCTGGGCGGGCTATGTCGCCCTGCAAGGGGTGAGAGAAGAAAACGAGCGGTTGCGGAAGGATATGGACCTCCTCCGAGGGCAAAATGGTCAGCTTCGCGAAGCCGCTGCGGCCACCGAGCGATTGAAGTCTCTTTTGAAGTTCAAGGAACAGGCGCCGTCTGCGATCGTTGCGGCGCAGGTGATCGGACGAGATGCGACCAACCTATATCGGTCAGTGATCATCAATAAAGGTGAGAGTGACGGCATCAGGTCGGATATGGGCGTGGTGACACCGGCGGGGGTCGTCGGTCGCGTGGTGAAAACGACCGGGGCGACGGCAGTCGTATTGTTGGTCACCGATCCCAACAATGCCATCGCTGGCCTCATTCAGCGCACGAGGGATGAAGGAATTGTCGAGGGCACTCAGCAGGGATTGGCCAGATTGAAATACATTCCATTGCTCTCGACTGTCCGCAATGGAGATCGGGTCGTGACGTCCGGCCTCGTGGGAGGGTTCCCGCGAGGCCTGCCGCTCGGCACAATTACAGGGATCGACAGAGCGGAAGGCGCTCTCTTTCAATCTGCAGAATTGATGCCTGACGTTGACATGGGGCGTCTCGAAGAGGTGCTCGTCATTCAGGACCCGCGCGGCCAGTCCTCCAGTTCGGATTGAAGGAGCGACAAGAAGTCCTGAGCCATCACCATGAATGTCTTGATCTATAGCGGATTGGTCTTGCTTCTCATTCCACTCCAAGCGACGCTCCTACTCCACGTGACAGTCTGGGAGATCAAACCGGATATGGGACTCATAGCCGCCTGCTTTGTTGGCTTGTTCACAGGCGAACTCCAGGGTGTGGTTGTCGGACTTGTAATCGGGTGGGCATTAAATCTCTTTTCGGCCGGTGAATTGTGGATCAGTCTTGTGACAAAGGGAGGAGCCGGATTTTGTGCTGGGATGATGGGACGGCATCTCGCTCATGTATCGCCCACGCTCATGGGAATTGGGGTCTTTGCCTTATCGTGCCTGAGCGGCCTCGTAGAGATCCTCACTCTCACATCCCTTTCCGGGTCATGGTGGCGGGTGTGGTCAATCATGCTTCCGCAGGCCTGTTATGACGCTCTTCTTGCGGCAGGAATATATTGGCTCGGGTCCGAGTGGTTCATCAGGGATCGATTCAGCATGGCGTCTCGGTACTAGCGATGGCGCGTGATCAACAGCGGGCCGAATGATGGCGAGCATCGGATTTCAGGATTCGGAATTAGGAGAGGTGCAACGACGATTGGCTGTCCTGCGAGTCGGCCTGTTACTCGTCGTCGGCTTGTTAGCCTTCCGACTTTGGCACCTGCAGATCCGAGAAGGCCCGTATTATCGAGACCTGTCGGAAAACAATCGCACTCGTTCGGTTACGCTGGAACCGGCTCGCGGTCTTATCTACGACCGACAAGGTGTCTTGTTGGCGAACAATGTCCCGAGTTTCAGTCTTTATGTGTCGCTTGAAGATGTGAAAGACCGCGATGCCTTAATCGATGCGCTGACGAATCTCATCGGATTGGATCCTGCAGTCGTACAGAAGAAACTCGCCGGTCGTGGTGGAAAGCAGCTTCCTCGAAAAATCAAGGATCGGCTGACGCTTCGCGAGGCGACGCTCATCGAATCTCACCGGTTGGACTTGCCTGGCGTCATGATCCAAGTCGAATCGCAACGGAATTATCCTGGCGGCGTCACGGCCGCGCATCTTTTGGGGTACGTCGGAGAAGTGTCGGCTGAACAATTGGAGAGGCCGGAATATGCCGATCTTCATCAAGGGAGTATCGTCGGACAATACGGAGTGGAAAAATTTTTTGATCGGCATGTGCGAGGACTGGCCGGATTGAAGAGCGTCGAGGTCGATGCATTGGGCCATGAGAAGCGGACGGTCGTCGTCGACCAGCCGCAGGCCGGGAACGATCTCTATCTAACGATAGATCTCAGACTCCAGGCTCTGGCGGAAAAGCTCTTGGGAGAGGAATCCGGCGCCATTGTGGCGCTTGATCCGACCAACGGGGATATCCTCGCGATGGCCAGCCGGCCGGCGTTTGACCCGAATGTCCTCTCACGGGAACTGACGCCAAAACAGTGGGTGGAGATCGTTCAGGATGAGGGTCGCCCCTTGAACAATCGGGCCTCGCAGGGACAGTATCCACCTGGATCGACGTTTAAAATCTTGATGGCTGCGGCGGCGTTGGAAACGAAGACTGTGAGTCCTTCGAGCACCGTACAATGCAACGGCGGGTACCAGTTTGGAAAACGTGTCTATCGAGATTGGAAAGCCGGAGGTCATGGATCTGTCAACCTTCATCAAGCCCTGGTCCACTCGTGTGACGTATACTTCTACACCGTCGGGCAACGGATGGGCATCGATACGATTGCCTCCTATGCCCACCAGTTCGGTCTGGGCGAAGAGACTGGGGTCGAGCTGCCCTCCGAGCGAGTCGGTATCGTTCCTTCCACGGACTGGAAGCAGAAAGCGAAGCATGAACCGTGGTTGCCGGGCGAAACGATCTCCGCCTCCATCGGGCAGGGGTATGTGACCGTCACACCATTGCAGATGGCGAGCTTAATCGGGACAGTCGCGAACAACGGTGTGATGTACCGGCCCCGGTTGGTTCAGGGGATTATGGATCGAACATCGAGCCAGTTGCAGCAGCTGCCGTCTGCTCCTAAACGGAAATTGCCGGTCAAGCCTCAAGCGCTCGAACTCATTCAAGATGCCTTAGCCGGCGTGGTCAAGGAGGGGACAGGAACCAGGGCCAAATCTTCCGTCGTGGCGATTGCAGGAAAAACCGGAACAGCCCAAACGGCAGCACTCCGGACCGGTCCCGAGAAGGACATTCCCAAGAAGTTGCGTGACCATGCCTGGTTTGTGGCATTTGCACCGGTAGAGTCCCCGAAAATCGCTGTCGCCGTGTTGGCAGAACATATGGGGCACGGGGGATCGGCTGCGGCACCGTTGGCCAAAGAACTGATTGAATTGCATGCGAAGCTCTGGTCTCAGCCGCCGACTCTGGCAGCAAAGGCTGAGTCTGTTCCTACAGCTTCCATCGCCGAGGTTGTGACTC
The DNA here is from genome assembly GCA_035623075.1 of Nitrospiraceae bacterium. Taxonomy (NCBI): domain Bacteria; kingdom Pseudomonadati; phylum Nitrospirota; class Nitrospiria; order Nitrospirales; family Nitrospiraceae; species Nitrospiraceae bacterium. The sequence continues at coordinate 52,523 of DASPUC010000029.1, forward strand.
ATGATTGATCGGATGATGGATACACGGAGAGTCGACAATTTTGACATCCGCTTCATTGCTCTCGTGTTTCTGATTCTGTCCATCGGAGTGCTCTCAATCTTCAGCGTAACGCATGACCAGACAGGGCCGGGGCTCCCGTTTTTTGCCAAGCAGATCATCTGGATTCTGCTGGGCACGGTCGCCTTCTTCGTCATGCTGGTATGGGACTATCATCGGATTGCCCGCTTGGCCTATCCTGCCTACGCCATCATCCTCGTCTTGTTGGCGGTGGTGTTGGTCGAAGGAAAAACAAGTCGGGGAGCACAACGGTGGATTCCAATCGGGCCATTCGCGTTTCAACCGTCGGAATTTGCCAAACTGATCCTGATTCTCGTGCTGGCCCACTACTACTCCAAAGTGCCTCGCGTCGGGTGGTTGCAACGTGTGGTGATGCCGGGATTGTTGATGTTGCCCGGACTATTGCTTATTCTGAAACAGCCGGATCTGGGAAGCGGGCTCAGCTTTCTAGCAGTGTATGCTGCGATGTTGTTGATCGTTGGTATGCGGTCTCAGGCGCTGGGCGTCATTCTCTTGTTTTCGCTGATGTTGTTCCCCTTCGCCTGGGAAGCGATGTGGGGCTCCTTGCATGATTACCAGCGACAGCGCATTATGGCATTCGTCGACCCGGCCTATGACCCTGGAGGCAAGGGGTATCATGCGTTGCAATCCAGAATTGCCATCGGCGCAGGCGAGCTGTTGGGAAAAGGTCTCTACGGAGGGACCCAGAGCCAGTTGAAGTTTCTGCCCGAAGGCCACACCGATTTCGTGTTTTCGGTGTTCGCGGAAGAATGGGGTTTTCTCGGGGTGCTAGCCTTGTTGCTTTTATTCGTCGCGCTCATCTGGCTGTCATTGGAGATTGCGGCCAAAGCCAAGGATCAATTGGGGGCCTTGCTCGCGGTCGGCATCATTTGCATGTTGTGTTTCTGCGTGGTGGTGAACATCGGCATGACTGCCGGTATGTTCCCGATCGTCGGAATTCCGCTTCCGCTGATGAGTTACGGCGGCAGTGCGACCATCATGACAATGGCCTCATTGGGGTTATTACTCAACGTCAAGCGGCGACGCTTGAGTTTGTTTTATTGAATGTGGTGTCTGGCGTCCCGTGGAGGAGCCGACACATCGATACATTTTTATTATCGGAAGGACAATTGTCTCGACGCATCATAACAAGACACACTGAACCTCGGGCTCTCCCGCGTTCGGCAGATACGTCGCGTCAATCATCCTTCTGAACGGAAGGAGTAGGGTATGAGTATGGAAATTGCGATTTCGGTCGCACGAGAAGAAACCCGTGTAGCTGTCATAGACGGCGGAGTGGTGACGGACCTCTTCGGGGATCGTGCCAAGCAAAAAGACTTTGTTGGGAATGTGTACAAGGGCAAGGTAGCAAAGGTGTTGCCTGGCATGCAGGCAGCGTTTGTGGATATCGGTCTCGACAAGGCCGCCTTTCTGCATGTCTCCGATTTGTCGTTGGATTCCGAGCCGGGCGATACCTTGGTGGACACAGATGAAGATGACGACAAGGACGCGGATATGCTACGGCCCCGCCGGCAGAGCTCGAAACCCATCGAGCAGTTGGTGAGCGAAGGGCAAGAGCTGATGGTCCAAATCTCAAAAGGCCCAATCGGCACAAAAGGACCCCGGGTCACGACCTATGTCTCGTTCCCGGGACGGTATCTCGTCTTTATGCCCAACGTGGAGCATATCGGAGTGTCACGACGGATTGCGCGAGACGAGGAACGGGGACGGCTCAAAGACATCATGAAACGAGTACGTCATCCGGGGTGTGGCTATATTGTGCGAACGGTGAGTGAAGGGGTCAAGGAAGATGAGCTGCGATCCGACGTGGAATTCTTACACGTGCTGTGGCAGGACATTCTGGCCAAGCGGGCTCAGTTAGCTGCGCCGGCATTGCTCCATGCCGATTTAAGTCTTAGTTTTCGCGTCGTGCGCGATCTGTTTGGAAAGAAGGTCGACCGCTTGTGGATCGATTCCAGACAGGAGTATGAAGCGGTGCGTGATTTCGTTCAGCGATTCTCACCGGAACAGACCTCCCGCATCCATTACTATGATAAGGAGGAGAGTCTGTTCGATCATCTCGGTGTCGAACAAGAGCTCACGCGCGCCCTCAGCCGGAAAGTGTGGCTGAAATCAGGCGGCTACCTCGTGATCGATCATACCGAAGCTATGACGGTGATCGACGTCAATACCGGCCGGTTTGTTGGAAAGCGAGACCAAGAAGAAACCATCCTTCGAAACAATCTGGAGGCGGCCAAGGAGGTAGCCTATCAGATCAGGTTGCGGGGGATCGGTGGCATTATCATCGTCGACTTCATCGACATGGAACGAGAAAAAAACCGCGACAAAGTCTATCACGCGTTGGTCGACGCCATGGCGGCGGACAAGGCGAGGACGAGGATTTCGAGAATTTCTGATCTGGGATTGATCGAAATCTCACGGGAACGCGTGCGCGAGGATCTGCTTCGCTCATTGTCGGAGCCTTGTCATTATTGCGAAGGGCGGGGGTATACCAAGTCTCCGACGACCGTGGCGTATGAAATTTTCCGAGAGATTCGCCGAATCGGGAAGGGAGCGGAACAGCAGCGGATCGTGATCGGAGCGCATCCGACCGTTGCAGGATTACTCCAAGATGAAGAACGTCAGGGAATCGAGACTCTCGAACGGGACTGTTCGGCGAAAATGATCGTGATGCCGGATGAACGGCTTCATCTGGAACAGTATGACTTAACGGTGGTCTAAATGGATGCTATTGGAAGTAGACGAAGCGTGGCGAGTCTCTCAGCGGTGTGCCTGCTCAACTCCCGCGAGGATGTGCCCTCCATACGTTGACTCCTCGAATGAACCGAACTTCATTGGAATCCTGGCTCTGGTTGCGAGCCATCGAAGGGGTGGGAGATGCGACAGTGCTCAAACTTGTCCAGCAGTGGAAGACTCCAGAAGCCGTATGTGCAGCGTCAATCGATGAACTGATGGAAGGAGGGTGCAGTCTCCAACTGGCCGCGGCCATTCACAAGGGACCTGATACGCACAGTCGACGGAGGATCGATCGCGAGTGGACGGCTATCGAACGGCATCGTACACGGATGCTTAGCGTCTTGGATCGAGACTATCCTGTTCGACTGAAGATGATCCCGGACCCGCCGCCCCTCCTGTATGTCGCCGGGACCTTGACTGACGAAGATAGACTGGCCGTGGCGATCGTCGGTGCGCGCAGAGCTTCGCCTTCTGGTCGGCTCGTGACGGAAGAGCTGAGCCGCGATCTTGCTGCGACAGGCGTCACGATCATCAGTGGATTGGCCCGTGGTGTTGATGCAGCGGCGCACCGAGGTGCGTTAAACGCGAATGGGCGCACCATCGCCGTCCTCGGGTGTGGAATTGACCGTACCTATCCGCCGGAGCATGATCGCCTTCGGAAACAAATCGAAGAACACGGTGCCGTCCTGTCTGAACTTCCGATGGGCACGTCGCCCCACAGTCATCATTTTCCGCGCCGTAACCGCATCATCAGCGGATTGTCCTTGGGCGTGATCGTGACCGAGGCCGCGATGAACAGTGGGTCGTTGATCACGGCGAGGTTAGCTGCGGACCAGGGGCGGGAAGTGTTTGCGGTGCCCGGTCACGTGAAGGAAGAGACAAGTCGAGGAACGAATAGCTTGCTGAAAGATGGAGCTGGATTGGTCGAGCAGGCGCAGGATGTGTTACATGTATTGATGCCGCAGTTGGACCCGGAGCTCCGGGTGAAACTGCACGATTCGGTGCCGCTCAAGAAAACCGTTGATCACTTGGGAAAAGAGGAAGCGCTCGTGTATGATGCTCTCTCGTATATCCCAGCCTCAGTGGATATTGTAATTGAACAGACAGGCCTCCACGCGTCAGCAGTGGTCACTGCGCTCTTATCGCTCGAACTACAACAGCGAGTGCGTCAGCTGCCGGGGCAACGCTACCTGAAGACCTAGGAGGCGCCGGAGGAAGTCGCCCAGTTGCATGTGTCTGCTATATTTGATACGGATAATACGCTAGCGACCTTTCAGAGACGGAGTGTTCATGGCCAAATCGCTCATTATTGTTGAGTCTCCCACCAAGGCACGGACGATCACCAAATATCTTGGTCGGGGTTATACGGTGATGGCCTCGGTCGGGCACGTCAAGGATTTACCCACCAGCAAGCTCGGGATCGATTTAGAGCACGATTTCAAGCCGCACTATGTGACGATCAAGGGTAAATCGAAAGTGTTAGCCGAGATCAAGCAGAAAGCGGAAGCGGCGGACAAGGTCTATCTTGCGCCAGACCCTGATCGCGAGGGTGAAGCGATTGCCTGGCACATCGCGCAAGAATTGAAGGGGAAAGCCAAGAAGAAAAAGGACGAAAAAGTCTTTCGGGTGCTTTTCAACGAAATCACTGAGTCGGCGATCAAACGCGCGCTGCAATCTCCGGGACAGATCGATATGAAACTCGTGAATGCACAGCAGGCGCGGCGTGTGCTCGACCGGATCGTGGGGTATCAAGGGAGCCAGTTGCTTTGGCACAAGGTACGTCGTGGCTTATCCATGGGGCGTGTTCAGTCGGTTGCTGTTCGGTTGATCTGCGAGCGGGAACAGGAACGCGAAGCCTTCCGCGCGGAAGAATATTGGTCGGTGACGGCGCTCCTCGCAGGAGCGAATCCGCCTGCCTTCGAAGCCAAGCTTCATAGTATTAATGGTGAAGAAGCCTCCATTGCCTCCAGCGAAGACGCGCAACAGGTTGTCACGGCTATTCAGGGGAAAACCTTCGCGGTTGAGTCGATCGAACGAAGGGAAAAGAAGCGAAATCCCGTGGCCCCGTTCATTACGAGCCGATTGCAGCAGGAGGCTGCGCGAAAGCTTCATTTCTCACCGAAGAAGACCATGACATTGGCCCAGCAGCTCTATGAAGGTGTGGAAATCGGTGCAGAGGGGGCGACGGGGCTCATTACCTATATGAGAACCGACTCACCACGGATTTCTAATGAAGCGATGACTGATGCACGACAGATGATTCAGGATCGATTCGGTGCGGAGTATCTTCCTGCTACGCCGAATATTTATAAGACCCAGAAGGCTGCCCAAGAAGCCCACGAGGCGATCCGCCCGACGGCCGCCTCACGCGATCCGGAATCAATCAGGCAATATCTCGAGCCGGATGTCTATAATCTCTACAAGTTGATCTGGAATCGATTCATCGCCTCTCAAATGGTCCCGGCCATTCTGGACGTCACACGGGTCGAATCAAGCCCGATGAATACGAAAGATAAGTATCTCTTCCGGTCGACTGGAACCGTGGTGAAATTTCCCGGTCATACGATTGTCTACCTAGAAGGCATCGATCGAGAACTCTTCGCTCAAAAGCCGAAGGGTGAGCAGGAAGTCGAGGATGACAGCGAACGACAGTTACCGGTGCTCAATGAGGGTGAGCAGTTGCGATTGGTTTCGCAGGAAGGTGAGACGGTCCAAGGTCTAACCTCAAAACAGCATTTTACGCAGCCGCCGCCGCGATATAACGAAGCATTATTGATCAAAGAGTTGGAGGAGAAGGGCATCGGACGCCCGTCGACCTATGCCTCAATCATCTCGACGATTCAGGATCGCAAGTACGTCGAGAAAATCGAGGGTCGATTTGCTCCGACGGAAACCGGGCGGACCGTGAACGACTTTCTCATGAAGGGATTTCCGGACCTTATTAATGTCGATTTCACGTCACAGATGGAAGAGGAGTTGGACGAAGTCGAGGAAGGCAGCAAACCGTGGGTGGCAGCTATCCGTGATTTTTACGAGCCGTTTACACGCGATATGGAAAAAGCCAAGACCATTCCGGGTCCCAAAGATACTGTCGAGCCACCGACAAATATCCCCTGCGAAAAATGTGGTCGTATGATGGAAATCAAGTGGGGGCGCAACGGGAGGTTTCTTGCCTGTCCGGGGTACAAAGATGATCCTCCGTGTAAGAATACGCAAAACTTCGAAAAGCTTCCGGACGGCACGATCAAAGTGGTGCCAAAACAGGAATTTACGACCGATCAAACATGCGAGAAATGCGGGAGTCCAATGGTCGTCAAGACTGGGCGATTCGGAAAATTCATCGCGTGTTCTGCTTATCCGGAATGTAAGACGACTAAGCCGCTGGCCTTGGGCGTGAAGTGTCCACAACCCGGTTGTGGTGGCGATCTCGTCCAAAAGCGCACCCGTAAAGGTCGTTCGTTTTATGCATGCAGCCGGTATCCGGAATGCGAATATGCGCTGTGGGATCGCCCGGTAAACAAAACCTGTCCAACCTGTCAGGCCCCGTTCCTCGTGGAGAAAATCAGTAAGCAGACCGGGCGGAGCGTTCAATGCCGTAATGAAGACTGCGGCTACCGCGAAGCCGGATAAGCTCCTCTCTCACCTTCTTCCTTCGACATCAATTTCATGTCAATTGAAGAGCGCTTCGTGCTTTTTCTGTGCTGCGGGACTCGCCGAGTCGGGCGAGATTGAGAATTCATGTCATCTGACTCTGAGAGACGGAATCAAAAGGACGGCGTCCACCAAGTTGACGAAGGTTTAAGTCGCATCGATAATGCAATTGTGATACCGATAGAACGTCCGATCGCACGCACGACTAACCGCTGAAGGGAGGACAATCATGAAGGCAAAAGAAGGTATCGTGAATATGCTGAACAAGATTCTCACAGCGGATCTGACCGCGATCAATCAGTATTTCGTGCATGCCAAGATGTGTGAGAACTGGGGCTATGAACGTCTCCATCACAAAGTCCGTGAGCGCAGCATGGATGAAATGAAAGATGCAGAGGAGTTGATTGAGCACATTCTCTATCTGGAAGGCGTGCCCAACGTTCAGCGGTTGAATACGGTTCAAGTCGGTGAGACGGTACCGGAACAGTTCAAATTGGATCTGAAGGCGGAGCAAGAGATGTTGGTCTTGTTAAGCGACGGAGTCGTGCACGCCACCAAGGTCGGTGACTTTACGACTCGCCACATGCTTGAAGACATGGCCGAGGATGTGGATGCGCACATTGACTGGATTGAAACCCAGATGGAAACGATCGATCAAATCGGATTGGAAAACTACCTCGCAGAACAAATCAAGAAAGAAGGCTCATAGGCGCATATTGGGCGAGAGGGATCATCACGGTTCCGCTCGGCGATTGTGCTCACTGCAGCTGAACATCTCCTCTCTCCCGTTGCCGGTTGAGTTAGAAGATCACCACCCAAGGATGCGCTGCCGCGTTTGATTTCATCCCCTATTCGTGAAAGTGGGTGCGGGGGCCTCAGGAGGAAGAGAGGGCCCCCGCAACGGGAGTGGGAGAGAACAATCTTCCCACTCCGCGGCCAATGTGTCGGGCACCGGCATGACAGCTGTGCAAACGGCGCTTGACCAGCACGTCATTGGTAATCCTCATTAAGTGATTTGAGAAATGCAACCAGTGAAGCGACGTCCGCAGCTGTGAGGGCGATGCCTTGCAGCTGCGCGTCTCCGTTTCTGAGAGTTCCGGCACGGGCCTGGTTTGAAGATCCAATATAAAATCCAATAATGCTGTCCAAGGTATCGAACTGGCCAGTGTGCATATAGGGCTGAGAATGCCCGAGATCTCGCAGACCCGGCGTCTTGAATCGGGCAATCGCTTGGTCCAAAAGTGTCGCGTCAGAGAGAGGGCATGGAACTTGATCATTGCATAGAATTGCGCGAATTTTTGCCTGAGGGTTCGGCATGTCCGGATTGGCGAAGATATTCCAGACTCCCAAGTCGGTCAGCGTGGTTCCAGACGAAGGGATGGACCGAAACCTTCCGCTTGCGCTGGGATGCTGCTCCGTGGCCGGCAGGTCGTTCGGCGTTCTCGTGGCCAGGGTGGGAATCGAGAGCGCGGCAAATGCGCCCGGCGCATGCCCTGTACCGGTGGCAGGGTCATCAAATTCTTTCTGTGCGACTCCAGTATTGTGTAACTTGAAATCGGTAAAGTCCGGTACGGCGTGACAGACAAGACAGTTGCCAATCTTGCCCGCCGCTATTTCGCCCGCCGATGCCGGGATGGCTGCGGGCTCTGTGAGGAAAATCTTCAGCCCGGCCAGTTCTGGTGCTCCAAACGTAAAACTCTGTCCCGGATGGAACTGAAATTGGCCGTTAGAGGTATTGGGGTTCGATGTCACGAATTGCGGGCTGGCCAGTCCGTTCACAAGCGTGCGAAGGCGGCGGCTATAGTCCAACGGTGACTCGTTAGGATCCGGTTGCTGTGGCAAACCATTGATCTCCAGGAAGACGTCAAAGGGTGAACGAATGGGGATGCCGGTGTCCGTGGGATTCCCAAAACGAAGGCTGTTGACGTACTCGGCGACCACATTCACGACCGCCGTGAATATTTCCTGATCGGTGGCTGTTCCAATCGAGATGCGGTACTCCGGCGGCAATCTGAACTCAAGAGGAATATTTCGGCTTGTGCCGGCAAAGAGGATCGAATATGGCAATCCATCGAATTGCTCTGCAATGATACCCGTTCCATCATCGCCCCGCACCACGCTGGCGATATGCGCGATGGCTTGTGCCTGTTCACCAGGGAGCCAGCCGAAGTTGCGGCCGGTATAGGTTCCAGTGATCAGGTCTTCAATCGAATTGAACTCGGTGTCAAAGTGCAAGAGGATGCCGTCAGGCCGGTCCAGGGTTGCGTTCACCAATGGAGGGGAATTGCGAGGGGTGAGGGTCAGCCCATCGCCTCTGTCCGGGATCGGGCTTCGACGGGCGAAGTCGGCGTAGGTCCGCATTCCCCCACCCGGAGTGGTTAAAACCTCGTCAACGAGGTGGCATTGGCGGCAATTCATCGACAAGCCTCTGAAAGGACCTGGAGCGATCGGCGCACCCGGCGTAGTGGTTTGCAAGACAGTCATGACAGGATCACCGACAGTTGCATTGTTCACATTACCACCGTTAGCCAGGTATGCACTAAAGGCCTGAGCGAAACGCGTTTCCACGAACAGCCGTTCTCCGACATTAGCTGCAGTATCTGGATCTGGCGGGGCCTGGACACTGGCGGCAACTCCGCCGGAAGAACCTCCTCCCGAACAACCGTGAGCATAGATCAATGCAACCAACGCAAAAAATGGGACCGAGAGAAAATACACTGCGCGTAAGTAATTCATGGCGACTCCTTGTTATGGATGCAAGTAATATCGTAGTCCGAGACGAATGAATTCTGGAGTGTGTGACGTTTGTGATGTGCTGTCTGTGCTAAACAGAAACCGCAGATTTCGACGAGGCTCGGGTCGAATTGAGTGCCAGAAGCGATTCTGAGGATTCTGTATGCTATACGCTCTCGAATCTCAGAAGAGCTGACCTTTGGCACGTGAATGGCGTCAAACGCGTCAGCGATCGCGAGAATTCTGGCTCCAAGCGGGATGAACTGTCCCCGGATTCCATAGGGATAGCCTGTTCCATCCCACCGTTCATGGTGGTGTGCGATGATTGTTGAGGCCTCTCTCAAAAACGAGAACGGTTCCAGGAGTCCGGCGCCGAGCCGGGGATGGTTCTGAATTGCAACATAAGAGTCTAAGTCGACATGACGCCGATCCGCCATCAGGCTAGGAGGGAGCATCAGGAGTCCAACATCATGGAGGAAGGCGGCGAGTTTGAGTGCGTGCAACTCGTCAGAAGTCAAAGCTACATTCTGTCCAATCATGATCGCGGTTGCAGCTGTGCGGCGGCCGTGGCCTGCCTGCCAGGGAAGGGCGCGGTCAATCTCCTTGGTCACCTGGCGGACGAGAATACTTTCCACGTCCCGACGCGACGAGGCTGGGAGCTGTAGGCGATCGATTTTATGGAGCAGGCCCTGAATCTTCAGAATGACAGGATGACTCACAGTTGGGATATGGAGTGACATATCGAATCCTTTAACAACAAAAGAGCCCACGATCATTGAGCATTGATCGTGGGCTCTGGGCGACGAGGCCTCTGGCCGCGGAGATTGAAAGAGCGTGTCCGCTATTTCATCCTTCTTCTCCTTGCTTTCCCGCCAGGAGCGGCTGCTTCAATATCCACATCTCATAGAGGGGAATCGCCATCATGATAAGAAACCCCACCGTCATGAAGACATCCCCAGTAAGCATGGTGAATACGAAGAGCGGAGAGATATAACTGATCAGCCAGGGCGAGACCAAGTCCAACATCACGCCGCCGAACGCCACCCACGTCGTGCCTTGCTTGATGCCGGGGCTGGTCGAAGTGAGATACAGAACGTGCACGAGAATCATAAAGACGACCGGCATCGTAAAGAGGTGAAAATGGGTCACTTCGGCCAACTCTCTAAACGACATCGGTTCACCGAATGTTGCGTCGGATCCCCGATAATGATCGGCAATGCCTTGTGGAGAAAGTCCCGTCATGCTGTGCGCCCAAAAGAAGGAAAAGAAAAAGCCTACGAACATCAAGAGCAGGAACAAGGTATACAAAAGCCGAATGTGCCGATCCGTATCTCGAAGGCGGAACCTGGCATTGAAATTTCGCATGGTCGAGAAGGTATCGGCGACGTTCAATTTCCGAAAAGAAAACCGAAGAACCCTCTCTCCGACCTCCGTGCGGCAACGGTGTCACTGCCGATCCCGGCCGGCTTCATGTAGAACTCATCGACGAGAACAAGCACCCGTTTGATGCCTGCAGTCATCGAACGGACCGACATCGTGGCGCCGCTGATATTGATGATGTCCTTGTTCAGCCGAACGGGATCCAGAACGGTCTTCCCTTCATACTGCACATTGAAGCGTTTAGTTCGCACTTCGCTGCCCCGTGCCTCTCGGAACACCAGCAACTCCACGTCCGAAACCCGTCCTTCGTTGTCGACACCGACCATATACGTCATCGGCTTATGCTTGCCGATAGTATTCTGGACCAAGGCGTAGCCATCAACCTGTGTGCCGGTTTCGCCGATGTACACTTCAAAGGACTCTTCCGGGAATTTCCAGCCGATACGCTCTTCAATTTCTTTTTTCTTGTCAGGACTCAGCGTGATCACGTCTTTGCGGACTCGCTCTGATTTCGGAAACATGATCTTGATACATTCTTCTTCGGTCATGTAGACATCGGCACGTCTCATTTCCATCTCCGTCAGAAAGCGGTTGAGATCGGCATCCCAGATGCGTTCCGCTTTGGCGAAAGAGGGAACCAGCAGGACGGTGGATAGGATTAGGAGGAGGCAGCTTTGAGAGGTCATGTGGTGACACAGCCCTTCTCATTTATTGTCTTTCTGATTCGATCTGTGACGGATGCTTCTGCCTCTTCGGATGGGTCGATAGGCCACCACCTGGTTGATTGTTGGCCGACGCCGCCCTTTAAGTGCCACCGTTGGCGAGTTTCAAGTACACTGAACGACACGACATCATTCAGCCGTTTTACCGCTATCGACATGCGAGTTCGTTCCCGATTGCCGAACCCCTCACGATCGAATATTCCGTAGGTGCGTTCCGCACCTTCTACCTCTACCCAATTGGTTTCTATGACCCCTTTATCCTTGTCCGCCACCTGTACCGGTCGATCCTTGACAGATAGCACGGCAGCATCCCAGGCGACGTCATACGAACACACGTAAAATTGATCTTTGCTCCCGCTCACTGATGCACAGCCACTCCAAGAGAGAGAAGCTATGAGGACAACACTACCGATTCGCACGGACGGCACGCTCCTTATGGATGCTGCTGCAACCGTCCCGTCTGAAAGGGAGGGTTGCAGACAAACAGTTTAGAAATACGTCGCGGCTGAAATCACGAGTGCGTTGTCATGGATTCGCGCGCCTAGTCCGCTGTTTGCGTTGGGATTGAACGCCATCGGCTGATATTGATAGCTGATCTTGAAGACGGCATCTTCAATCGGTCGATAGTTGAGACCAAAGGAAATTTGCTGCAGATTGCCGAACCCGCCTGTACCGTTGAAATTATCCAAGTCGGTGTTGACCCTGTCATAGCGGATCACGGCGGTAAGCGTTGATCCCTCGCCAAACCGCTTCGGTGACAACTTGGTCAAGAACGCCGGCATGAAATGATAGTTGCCCTGGATATAATACCCATTCATGCGCTGAGGCGGGATACCCAGTCCGCTGTTGCCTGGTTGGGCAGTCAACAAGGCCCCTACTGGAAAACCGGTACTAGAGCTGATGGAACGAGAGTTCCCTCGCGCATAGGCCCAGGCTGCTTCACCGATGAGTTCAAACGGGCCTCGTTGGAAGGTCCAGTCTATCGCCGAAATGCTAAGAGAATTGTAACTACCGTTGGGGGCACCATTGCCATAATAGCTTGATCCACCTACTTCGACGCCGAGCATCGGACTATAGGCCAAGCGTCCAACCCAGGCCTTGCCGTTATTGATGTCTAAGCCATCGGTTGAAGGGCAAGTCCGCTGTCTGGAATCCATCGTCCCGCCTGCCTCATTGATCCTGGGAGTTCCATCGTTATTGTACGAGCAGGGTCCCGTTGTCACGTACAACTCATAGTCTAGCTTGCTCGTTCTGCCCGGATAGAACGTGCCATAGATCCCTGCTCCGGTTTCAGATATTGTCGACGGAATAACGTATTGGCTGACGAGTGGACGATCGGTTAAGTCGTTCAAGGGCGAATCGTGTAGTAAGTTGAACTTGCCGATAGGAAGCAAAATAATCCCAGCTCGCAGATTGACTTTTTCATTGATGAGATAGTCCATGAAACCAAACTCCAAACTGACTTCATTGGGGCTTCCGGTTTCTTCTCGAATGCCGTGCTCAATTTCCATTTCCGATGCAAACTTCACGTGCTCAGTGACGTCCGCATAGATGAACGGAATAAATCGCTGCTGATCGAACCCATTCGAAGTGCCTCCGTAGTCGTTTTCGATGCTGCCCTTGCTCTGGGATCGGTACTGAATGTCGAAATATCCGCCGACGATGGCCTTTGGTGCTGCCACAAACGGCTTGGCGTAGACCAAGCGTCCTGAACCGGTTGAGCCGAACGAGAGAGGCACTCTTTCTTCCCCCGGTCTCTCTACCTTGACGTCCGTCATGGGGCCAACGGGAACAGGGTATTGTGCGCCAGGCGGCGCTTCTTCCCGGCGCTCCATTCCTCCTTCACGGCGTTGTTGTTCTTCCAGACGTTGCTTCACTGCTTCATCGACCATCTTCTTAATTTCCTCCGGGGTCATTTCCGCCCAGGCCGGGATCACCGGCAAGCTGGCGATGACGAGAGCCCCGAGGATTGACCGGATCCTCATGGTGAACCTCCAGATTGAGAAGGTGGTTGGTCTGACTCGGGACTCGTTGGTCTCTGGTCTGCCAGTTCAAGACGCACACAGCACGAGGAAATTTGTTCTTGTTATGGCACCTCCTTGTCATGGCTATTCTGTGCTTGAAAGAGACGTCCATCCTTCGATAGAGGAGAATGGAATCATCACGATTCGTTTGCACCGCTTGCACTTCAACTCCAATCCCCGTTGTCCCATCTTGGCGATAAGTTGGCCGCACTCGCAGCGGGTTTCGCCGGCTGGTGAGCAAGCAGTCGATTCCACTTTGGCCGTGGGCATGCGAGCAATCAGTACTAAATGAAATTGAGAACGATTATTAATATCCTATTTGCACGATCAGTGTCAAGCGTTTAATGCCAGCTCTCTCCAGCTCAGAAGAGGGTGCATCAGATCAACTGATTCTCTATAATGGGTTCATGCGCGAGACTTTGGCTTACTTGGGCTGGCGAGAGAGATGGGCAGGGATGCTGCTTCTCATTCTGACCGGATGTGTGACTGAATTGCCTTCAACCGCCGAGTCAGTAGACGGTTCGGCAGCACTTGCAGTTGGTCGAGTCACCACATTGTTGACCGGTGAGAGAAAAAGAATTTACGAGCCGGCGCTTCGCACATTTGAGTTGGAAAACCAGCAAACACACGAGCGATTTCGCGTGGATGTGCAGTCTGACGATGAGCAGTTTACTCTGTCTCTCCCCCCTGGAAAGTATGTGCTGAATCGAATCCAGATCAGCGAAGGACCCTTCCTATCGATAGCCCAACTTTCTGCCTCATTTGCGCTGGAGGAGGGGACCATCACATATCTAGGAACGTGGCGGTTTGGGGTCGATTCTCCGCGATATGGACGGATGGTCGTCCTGTCTATGGTTCTGGACGACGAGGACAGGGCGCAGGCTGAGCAGATCATCAAAGAGAAATACCCGGCTCATGAAGTCCAGCCCGTTATGTCAGTGTTACCAGATCCGGCCGCTAGCGAAGCACGGTTATATGAAGTTATGCCCTACCCTCGCTATCCGCGATATTTCCAGCGGCATTACTGGTAAAGATCTCGATGCGGCAGGTACGTTCCTCCGTTTCCAACTACCTTTTCGCGATCTTGCTTGCAGCGCTGACGGGAGTGTCAGGCTGTAGTAGTGTACCCCATCCTTCAAATCCCGCGGTCATCAAACGTGCTCAGACGCACATGGGCACGTTGGTCACGATCACCGCCGTGGCTGAAGATGAGCGCATCGCACAGGCTGCGGCCAATTCAGCTTTTGCCGAAATTCGTCGTTTGGAGGGACTGCTAAGTACCTGGATTCCGACCAGCGAACTGTCCCGCGTCAACGCCGCCGCTGGATCCGCAGCCGTGCCAGTCAGTCCTGAGACGCTGGCGGTCGTGCAATATTCGCTTCAAGCTGCCGAACTGACGGATGGAGGGTTCGACATCGCGATTGGACCCGCGGTCGAGGCGTGGAGTGTGACGGAGCGTCAACATGTTCCGACCGAAGTCGAACTGCAGCAACTCATTCCCCTCGTGGATCTCCAAGGCATACATGTCGATGTATCGAAACAGACCGTCTCACTGGATCGGGCCGGTATGCGAATTGATATCGGAGGGATCGGGAAGGGTTATGCGGCAGACCGTGCCGTTGAAGTAATGCGGAAGGCGGGAGCAACGGCCGGGGTAGTCGCCCTATCTGGCGATATCAAAACGTTCGGGCAACTGCCAGATGGACATGGATTCCCCGTCGGCATTCAACATCCACGCAATGAAGGAGCGATCCTAGCCTGGATCGAATTACAGGATGAAGCAATCTCGACGGCGGGGGATTATGAACGTTCCTTTGAGCGGAACGGTATACGCTACCACCATATCCTGGATCCACGGACGCTCCAACCGGCTCGCGGCTGTCAGAGCGTCACAGTGATTGCCCGTGAAGGTGTCTGGGCTGACGGGCTCGATACCGGGATCTTTGTCATGGGACCTGAGCGTGGTATGGAACTCGTCGAGCACCTGGTTGATGTCGAGGCCATCATCGTCGATGCTGAAGGCCGGATGTTGGTCTCGTCCGGCTTGAAGAACAGGATTCGTTTGCCCTAACGTGGCGAGTCGAAGAGGGGTCCAGATAACAACACATAGAAGACAACCTGCGACGAAGCGAGGAGCTTCTTCACCACGCCGTATCAGCCATTTCGACTTACCGATCGAGTCGATAGTTCATCGGAATCTTGACTGTCACACGCGGCTTCTCCAACGAGTGTGGCAGCGAAAAGGGAGCTGCGCGTCGCATCAGATCGACGGCGGCTTTATCAAGCGTCGCGGAGCCCGAACTCTGAAATACCTCAACGTTCTCGACCCCTCCATCCTCGTTGATCACCGCCTTCACCACAACCTTTCCTTCCGCGTGATCCGCGCGCGCCTCAGCGGGGTAATGTTTCAACTCTTCCACACGACGCAGGATTACCTCTGATAACCACCCGTAATCGGCACGGGCGGGGCTGTTCGCTCCGACCGGCGCGAGCGCAGCAACTTGTGCGGCAGATGAAGCGGCTTGAACAGATGGTTCTGACGGTGATGGTGTCGCGTGTGGTGTAGTGGATGGCACCGTCTCTGGCGATGCGGTCGCCATCGGAAGGATGGGTGTCGGTGGCTCCGGATGTGTTGGCGTAGCAAGTGCCCGAGAATCCGATTCTTTCTCAGGTAAGGCCCGTGCAGTTTCGCTGTGAGCAATCTGATGTGAAGGGTCGACAGATTCAACGGGAGTCGGCGTATGGTTGATCGAATCAACAGACGATGAAGGCACAATTGGTGCCGGAGCTGATACAGGTGAAACAGGGTCTGCAGGTTTTACTGCTTCCGGCGGTGTCGGCATTATGGTTTGTGGAACTGGATTCACCGTGTGCGATTCAAGTAACAGTGGTGATACGGGAATGGCCGTCGCAGCTGTCATCGGTGGCCTGGACTTGCGGGATTCGGACTGTATCGGCTCCGACGCGGGGGGAGTTGGGTGCTTCTGATGTATGGTCTCCGGTGTACTCGGTTGGGTTGTAGGAGGGCTTTCAGCTGGAGATGCTGGCGGGGAAGACGGCATCGATGAAGAGACAGACGACACCAGCGTCACGTCCCATTTGAAGACATCCACTTGCGGAGCCAAATGAACGTGTTGAACAAAAAAAACCGCTCCGACGACTAAGCTTCCGTGCAGGAGCATAGAAGCCACCCACCCAACTGCATAGCAGCCGGCGTGGGCATCACCGCAATGCATTTCTGTCATCGTCACAGCCTGATCACCTCCAGGCTGACCTGCCTGAAACCGAGATTACGGACTTCATCCACCAGTGCGACGAATCGTTCCAGGAGTGTGACCTTGTCGGCCCGAACGACCACGGCTGACTCGCGAGACTGTGTGATGAGGGCTGCAGAGAGTTCCCCCTCGGCAAGCGGCTGGTCGTTCAAATACAGTTTCCCTTCCGAGGTCAGTGTAATGACGATCGGCACGTCCTTGCGATCGCCGACTTCCTTGGCCTTGGCGAGATTGACCGGTATCTGGCCTGTGCTGATGAATGTGGCGGTCGTGAGAACGATAACCAACAGGACCAGCATCACATCCACCAAGGGGATGACGTTAATCTGGTTAACCTCGCGATCCATGCTGCACCTTGTACTGAGTGAGAAGCTCCGAGATTCTTCGACGCAAGACATTGTTCAATACGACGCAGGGAATGGCGACGAGGAGGCCCACGGCTGTCGCTTTCAGCGCGAGGCTCAATCCAATCATAATGGTATTGACCGCCATGGTGCCGGACGTGCCCATGGTGTGAAAGGTGAGCATGATGCCCAGCACGGTGCCGAGCAGGCCGATGTACGGGGCGTTGGCCGCGACGGTGCCGATTACGACCAATCGACGCGTCAAGGCGATTTCCAACAGCTGAGAATTCGGGTATTGGGCCAGATCAATGCGGCGATAGAACAGCCAGCGCTCAACCGCAACGGCGACGCACCAGACACTCAAGGCCACCAAAAGACCGATAATTCCGTAATCGACCGCGTTCTTTAACGCTTCCATCAACAGCTCCTTCTACTCCTTGGGAGGGACATGACGGGCCGGCGGGAGAGGGACCGTCGCATAGGCCGATTCATGCTGCCAGAATGGCAAAAGGGCTGTCAATGCTCCAGTTTGGAGGAGGGAGGTCCGAATAGGCCGCGAGCCGGTTCTCAGGAGGGAACGTTCGATTGCCTAAAAAGCACCGAATGCGACGCGAGCACACGAAGTTCAACCGCCGTCCCTTCCTCATAGACGCTCGTAGAGCCTTGACTGCTGTGAACGACCTGCCCTGAGGGAAGGCTGACCGCGTAGAGATTTTCCGATCCATGGAATTGGCGGGAAATGACGCGCGAGGACGCGTCCTTCGTGGGGACAAGGTGAATATCATCCGGGCGAATCATGACGACGACAGCCGTACCATCCTCACATTCCAGCGTATTCGAGAATTCACCGAGCTCGGTGTGGACCATCCCGTTGGAAACCGTTCCAGGAATGAAGTCCGCTTGGCCGACAAAGTCTGCAACGAAGGGCGTCGCCGGCAGGTGATAGATCACTTCCGGCGTGTCAAACTGCTCGACGGTACCTTGATTCAAAACCGCGATCCGATCTGCCATGGCAAATGCCTCGTCGTGGTCGTGAGTCACAAGGATCGTGGTGGTCTTGGTCCGTCTCAAGAGATCATGCAGTTCCTGACGCATGCGGCTGGCCATGTCCGGGTCCAAGTTGCTGAAGGGTTCGTCCAGCAGCAGAACGACGGGATGTTGGACGAGAGCGCGAGCCAATGCGACGCGCTGCTGCTGGCCACCAGACAGCTCGTGTGGGTAGCGTCGATCGAAACCTTCGAGTCCGACCAGCTGAAGCATCTCTTGCACCCGCGCCTTACGTTGGCGGCGCGGCAGCTTCCGAAGGCCGAAGGCAATATTGTCTTGGACACGTAGGTGGGGGAAGAGCGCATACTCTTGAAAGACCATCCCGACATGTCGATATTCCGTGGCCACCAGCATATCCGACGAGGACACCAACTCTCCTGATAAAAAGATCTGGCCGGATTGGACCGGCTCAAGCCCTGCGATCGCCCTAAGGATCGTCGTTTTGCCGCATCCCGACGGGCCCAGCAAACACAGAATCTCTCCTTCACGGGCCACAAACGAAACCGCGTGAACAGCCGGACGATCAGTTCCATAAGCACAGGTCACATGCCGTAGCTCAAGGACAGAAGAGGCCGGCCTATACAAATCGCCTTGTGCTCTGATCTCCTCGATCGGATGAGGCGTCAGGGAGGAGTCTTTGGTCACCAGGGATGCCCTTTCCGTTATGCCGCTCGCCAATCTTTCGATACCAGCAAGAGCAGAGCGGGGAGACTCAAGAACACGATTAACAACGCCGGAGGCGCGGCTAATTGATAGTATTCTTCGCTCGCTTCAAGCCAGACTCGAATCGCCAGCGTGTCGAACCCTACCGGCCGTAACAAGAGTGTGGCCGGCAATTCTTTCATGGTTTGCAGGAACATCAACACCCAGGCCACGATAAATCCATTTCGCACTAACGGGAGCGTGACGCGCCGCCAGGTCTCCTGGACACCCAGGCCGAGCGTGCGTGACACTTCTTCCAGGTTCGGGGTGACCTGTTGGAGCGCCGGTTCAAGCGATTGCAATCCGGCCGGGAGAAAATGAATGACGTAGGCCACAATGAGGATGAGCACGGATCCATACAAGACATGCATCAGTTTGGTGGATAAAACCAAGACCGCCAATGCAACAGCAGGACCAGGAAGCACATAACCGGCGTAGGCGGCTTGCAGACATCCAAGATTCAGCCAAGTGGGACGCCGGCTTGCCAGATATGCGAGAGGGAGACCGATCAATACGCCGCCCGTCGCGGCACAAGCGGCGAGCAGAGCGCTATTCGAGACGAACCCCATGAATCGGCTGTCGAGCGTGGCCTGGGCTTCCGTCGAGAAACTCCAATTCACCAAGAGATAGGCTGGAATCACGAATGCAGAGCCGAGGATCAAGCCCAGATAGCCGGTGGCGAAGCCTGTTCCCATCAAGCCGCACTGATGTCGCTGTGGCAAGCGATAGCGGCCGGTCGTTTGATAAAACCGGCTGCGGTGCCGAAACCACCGCTCTGCGACGAGAAAGAGCAGAGCCAGTCCGACCAGCAAGAGGCTCAGAATGCTAGCCGCGCTGTTGTCAGACCGTCCGGTCATTTGCTGGAACACGGCGTAGGTGAGCGTTTGATAGCGGAGGAGGGAGACTGCACCGAAATCCGATACGACATAGAGGATCACCAGTGCCAGTCCGGCGACGATCGAAGGACGCATGAGAGGCAATGTCACACGCCAAAGAGTCCAGAAGCGGGACACGCCGCTCGCTCTGGACACTTCTTCGAAGGAAACGTTCAGGTTCAAGAGCGCACTTCGAGTGAGAAGATAGACAAAGGGGAAGGTGTCCAGTGCCATTACAATCGTCGCGCCGAGGTAACCGTGCGGTGAAAACAGTCTGGCCTGCGGCCCTGCCACAAACTGCCAGAAGTGTTCGATCGGTCCCCCAAATCCGAGCAGGTACGAGTAGACATAGGCCAGGACGTAGGTGGGCATGGCTAAGGGCAACACGAGCGAGCCTTCCCAGAATCGACGGCCAGGAAACTCGAATCGCGTGACAACCCAGGCGGTGGATACTCCAAGGACCAGCGTGATGACCGCCACACTGGCGGCCAAGGTGACGGTGTTGAAGAAGAGTTCAGGAATTCTGGTGGCCCACAAGCGGCTCCAGACGGCAGGATCCGCTGAGAGCGCCAGTCCTGTCACATAGCCGAGAGGAAGGAGGATCAACCCAGCACTTGCCAACGCCATGAGTTGCAGGGGAGACGACAATTGCTGGCGGATGGTGATCACGTGGGTTCCTTGGACCTATCGGAGCCCCACTTGTTCGATCAGCGTCAGGGTTGGTTCACGCAATTCAGCCAGTCGTGTGAGAGGAACCTGCGCTGCCCGGAAGCTTTTTCGCTCGATGAGGGCAGGATCGGCCTTGACGTCAGCGTGGAGCGGATATTCCTTGTCGAGATCGGCGAACAGCTTCTGGCCCGCTTGGGCGACGAGAAATTCCACCAACAGTTTCGCACTATCGAGATGTTTCGTCTGCTTGATAATCCCGACACCAGCCACATTCATGATCGAGCCCATGCCGCCTTCCTGTTGATCCGGCATGAATACGGTAATCGGTGCGCCGGGTTGTGTTGCCAGGTGACGATACACATAATAATGATTCACAATACCGAGCGAGACCTGGCCTTTTGCGACGGCTTCCACGATCTGCGAACTCTTCTGGTAGACCTGCGTGCCGCCATTGTCCCGAAGGCCGATGAGGAATTGCTTGGTCCGCTCGTCTCCATAGGTCGCCCGAATCACCGACACTCCGGCCTGCAAGTATTCACTGCCAGAATTGGGAATTGCGATCTTGTCTTTCCATTTGGGATCGGCGAGGTCCAGCAAGGATCGTAACTGATCCGGCTTCACCTGATTCGTATTGTAGACGATGATCCAAAAGCGTCCGGACAGACCGACCCAGCTGTTGTCCGGCGCGCGGTACTGCGAGGGAATGGCGCGATCGATCTCCCGCATATTCAGCGGATGGAGAAGGCCCGCCGTGCGTGCCAGTTCCAAACTGCCGGCATCGTTGGTAATGAAAAGATCCGCCGGTGTACGGTCTCCTTCCGCCTTGAGCCGGTTCAACAACTCTGTTGTTCCAGATGAAAGCAATGCCACCTGGATTCCGGTCTTTGCGGTGAAGGCGTCGAGCACCGGTTTAATCAGCCGTTCCGCACGGCCGGAGTAAATGGTCAACTTATCAGTTGCGGAGCTTGCGGAGGGAGTCACGCCAGGTCCAGTGACCAGCAGGCTCGTGAACAAGAGAAGCAAGGACCAGAAAATCCTTTTGGTCAGAAATGCGGTGCGCACGTCAAGCATAGCGGTACGTCCTGTGTAATTGAAATTGATAAGCCCTCTCAAAATGATACTAGAAAAGGGTGATTGCCGTCAATGACGGCAGCGGGAACAGAGGCCGTACAGCTCGAGGCGGTGTGTTTGGATGGTGAAGCCGTTCTTGGCTGCGACTTCTTCTTGGAGGCGTTCGATCTCGCAGTTTTCGAACTCCACGATCTTGCCACATCCGGTACAGATCAAGTGGTCGTGGTGTCCCTTGTGCGAGACGTTGTCATATTGAGTCTGAGACCCGAAATGGCGGGCTTGAGCCAGACCTGCATCGCAAAAGAGGTTAAGAGTACGGTAGATCGTGGCTAAGCCGAGATGGGGGTCACTCTTCGCCAGCTGATGGTACATGGCCTCCGCTGTGATATGTTCCTGGCGAAGGAAGGCACTGAGGATCAACTCACGCTGGCGCGTGAGCTTCAACTGATGTTTGGCCAGGTGGTTTTTGAGGGCCTCCATCTCTTTCGCATTTTTACTCGACGCCATGATCAACCTCTGGGGGTCGTCATTAAAAACCAATCTCGGCGGCTGGTCAAGAGGCGAGGTCGCCATAGAGAGGACGGGCGGAGAAAGATTTGACGGCCTTCGCCCGTGCTGTCTATAGTCCCCTCTCCCACGAGCCAGCTGATATAGGATAGTGCTTCCAAATGCGCAAGCCTGATCAGATTACCATCGATCGTGCGCTCCTACTGTACGTGCTGGATTTAGCAGAGCCGCACGGCCTGCTCAACGATGTGAAACTGCAACAGCTGTGCTTTCTCTGCGAGCTCCAGATGTTCGGAAAAGGATTAAGAGGCTTTCACTTCGAATTCTTTCGCTTTGCGTATGGGGCATTCAGCAAGGATTTGGACAACGATCTAACTTCGCTACGCCGCAAGGAACGGGTGGAAAACTTTACCCTGTCCGACCAGGCCCGTGAGGAAGTGCTCCCTCTCCTGCACAAGGGGATCGAAGAAAACGAACCGAATCAAAAGATGACGGAGATCCTTCAAGCGGTGGTGGCAACCTATGGACCGCAGGACAGTAGCGCCATTATGGCATCCGTGGAATCAGTGGAACTCAGTACGCCGGCCCAGCCGGAATTGAAAATCCCCATCCGCGATATCGTCTTCCATACGACGCTCTTGGTTCCGCCCCGCATCGACGTCCAGGCAGAGTTCACGCTTTCTCCACCCCTGCTCGCCAAACTGAACGCGGCAATGGGGTACTAGCCTCTTACGAGGAGGCAAGTGGTGCGGGGCAAGAGGCGAGTGAGAAATTCACCGAGCGCTTCCACGACCGCCAGCTCCTTGCCCCTGGCCTCGTGCCCTGTACCTACAGTCGGTACAGTTCGCCGTATTTCCGTTCGACATAGGAGAGAAATGGGTCGGGGCTCAGGCTCTTGCCTGTCACGCGCTGAGCCAGATGGTCCGGTGTGAACGTTCGGCCCCATCTGTGGATCTTTTGTTCCAGCCACCGGCGAAGAACGAGGAGTTGACCGGCTGCGATCTCATTATCCAGATGCGGAATTTCCAGCCGTGCCTGCTCGTAGAACTGCACAGCGTAGAGATTGCCGAGGGTGTAGGTGGGGAAATAGCCGAAAGCTCCCAATGACCAGTGCACGTCCTGCAAGACCCCGTCGGCATCGCCGACCGGAACGATGCCGAGATAGTCCTTCATTTTTGCATTCCAGATGCCGGGCAACTCTTCCGCTTGCGCGCGGCCCTCAATCAAGTCCTGCTCGATCTCGAACCGCAGCATGATGTGTAGATTGTAGGTGAGTTCATCCGCCTCCACCCGGATCAGCGAGGGTTTGACCAGATTAATCGCAGCGTAGAACTGTTCCATGTCCACGCTGCGCAGTTGATGGTGAAATTCCTGCTGGAGGATCGGATAGAAGAAGCGCCAAAATGCGCGCGATCGGCCCACACAGTTTTCCCACATGCGGGATTGGCTCTCGTGAATCCCGAGTGACACCGAATCGCCGAGCGGCGTGCCGTAGTAGCGGGGATCGAGCCCCTGGTCATAGAGCCCGTGGCCACCCTCATGGATGCAACTGAACAAGCAGGATTGCAACTCCTGTTCATGCACTCGCGTCGTCACGCGAACATCCGTGGGATGGAACGAGGTCGTGAAGGGATGGGCGGACAGATCCAGACGGCCTCGCTCAAAATCATAGCCCATCGCGATCAAGACCAGCCGGCCGAATTCGAGTTGCCGCGCCTGATCGTAGGTGTGGAACAGGATCTTGTCATCCACGTGAGCCGTGCTCTTGGTGATTTTCTGCAACAAGGGGACGAGGCGGGCCTTCACTTGAGCGAACAGGGGGCGCAGCATCGCGATGGTCGCACCCGGCTCATAGACGTCTAGCAACGCGTCATAGGGCGAGTCTTTGTACCCCAGATAGTGAGTTTCTTCGCGTTTGAGGGCGAGGACGAGCTGGAGGTTGGGAAGAAACAGTTGAAACGAGTTTTGCTCCTTCGCCTCCGCCCAGACTTGCTGGGCGAGCGAACATTCCCGGCTCAACTTGATGACGAAATCGGACGGCAGTTTTTTAGCCCGACTGAAGTCCCGCCACACTTCGCGCAGCATTGCGCGTGAAGGTTCGTCCCACGCATCTCCAGGTTGATCGACGGCCTGGCCCGTACTTGGATCGATCCAGCCGGCAAGAAGAGTCTCGATGTCGGAAGACACAAACTTCTGGTGCGCGATTCCTTGGAGCGTCGCGATTTGGTCGGCGCGGGCGTTCCCACCGCCGGCAGGCATATACGTTTCCTGATCCCAAGAGAGGACCGAGGCGGCGCTGTTGATCCGCTGGATTTCAAGTAATTTGGCCGTCAAGGGTTCCAGTGTTGTCAGTGTCTTCACGCGCCGCCTCCGTTTAGGCCATCCCGAGGGGCATGGGGCGAAGACCGCACCGGTCTCGCGCCTCGTGCCAGGAACCGTTCGAATGATGTATGATCTCGCCGCTTCAGTGTACGAAAGGGCGTCAGTGATTTTCAAACCTGTAACGGGATCGATGAGATGAAAGAATTAGTACCGGTTGAGATCGAGGCCTACGCCCAAGCGCATTCGATGCCGGAGTCCGATCTCTGTCGAGCGTTGCGCGAGGAAACGACCAAACGTATGGAACTTCCGCAGATGATGGTCGGGCCGCTGGAAGGCGCGTTCTTGAAAGTGATAACACAGATCGTCGGGGCGAAACGGATCCTTGAAATCGGCATGTTCACCGGCTATAGCGCGCTCTGTTTCGCCGAAGCGCTGCCGGAGGGCGGAACCGTCCTCACCTGTGAGATCGACGACGAGTCAGCGACCCTCGCCCGCGACTACTTTGCGCGATCGCCGCACGGCAAAAAGATTGAAATTCGGATGGGGCCAGCTTTGGACACGATGCGGTCCCTCACCGGTCCGTTCGATCTGATCTTTATCGATGCGGACAAGACCAACTATGTCAATTACTACAGGCGAGCCCTTGACCTCATGTCGCCCAACGGAGTCATCCTCGTCGACAACGTGCTCTGGGATGGTGAGGTGTTACGCCAGCCGCCACCGGACGAGCGGACGGCGGCCATTCAGGAACTCAACCGTATCGTGGCTGCTGATTCCCGTGTCACAGCGGTGTTGCTCACGATTCGAGACGGAGTGTTGATGATTCGACGAAACGTGAACACCTCATGATGAGCAAACCCACGGACATGGGGGCTTACGGCGCGGTGATCACCGCGGCCGTGCTGTGGGGCGGCTCGATCGTGGCGCAGAAGATGGCGCTCGGGTCCTTCTCGGCTGTCGAGGCCTCCATCTTTCGCGACACCGGTGGCTTGCTCATTCTCCTTACAACGTGGTGGTGGCAGGACGGCACGTTCGCGAAACTGTCGAAGACGGCTGTGCGGACTCTCTGCTGGTTGGGGTTGTGCGTCCTCGGGAATCACCTCCTGATTCTCATCGGTCTCCGATATGTGAGTGGGGCGGTGGCGGGAGTTATCATCGGATCAAGTCCGGTGGTGACGTCGTTGTTGTCCGCGATTCTGATTCATGACGTTCCGCTGCGCACCGTGTGGATGGGAGCTGTTCTGTCCTATGCGGGAGTCGGGTTGGTCTTGGCGGCAGGCCTCAGTGCAGCAGGCGATCAGCCGCTGCTGGGCGGGTCGTTGGTGTTTCTCGGCGTCGTGAGTTGGGCATTGTACAGCATCGGCAGCCGTTCGATCATGGAACGGGTCCCGGCGCTCACGGTCAACTGGACGACGCTACTCGTCGCAACGGTTCTACAACTTCCATTGCTCTGGACCGATCGGAAAATGCTGGAGGCGGGTGCAGCCTCGGTGACGGTACCGGATTGGTTCGCGCTCGGCTATCTCGTCGTGTTTGCCACGGCTGTCGCGCAGCAGGCGTGGTTATTCGGAGTCAAAGGTGTCGGCCCCTCGCGCGCTTCGGTGTTGGGGAATTTGACCCCTGTGGCCGCAGTCGGGCTCTCGGCGCTGATCCTGCGCGAATCGGTTGGTCCGGTCGAGGTCATCGGCATCACGCTGATTTTAGCCGGCGTCTGGGTGGTGCATAGGCAGACTTCGAAACTCTCGCCATCATAGGCCTGTCTTTTCTCTCCTCGATCTGTTCTATGGATTCCAGTATGATACGGCTCCTTTTGAGGACGTTGCATGATCGAGCGGCGCATTGAAGAAGTCACCAAAGCCAACCAACGGTTTTATGAAGCGTTCGAAAGCCTGGACATTGCCAAGATGGATGAGGTCTGGGCACATCTCGAATATGTCACCTGCGTGCATCCCGGCTGGACCATCCGCGCCGACTGGCCTGCCGTACGCGATTCCTGGGTGCTGATCTTCAACAATACCTTCTCGATGAAATTCGAGCTGACCGAGGTCATGGTCCAAGTGGCGGGCGATATGGCCTGGGTCATCTGCGTCGAGAACATCACCAGCCAACAATCGGCAGATGAGCCTCAGCAGGCGAAGGTCCTAGCAACAAACCTCTTCGAGCGGATCGGGGATGAGTGGTTGATGATTCATCATCACGGGTCGGCGGTAATGCGCTAGGACCTGAATGTGTTTCCGTGCTCGCTGAGCGCGCACACGGGAATTATTGGATGGTTATATCGCGGGCGGTGCTCGCTCAATGCGCGCAATTGAAACACATCCAGGCCTAGCCATGGTGAGGTAGAGGAAAAGATATGCCCAGTGGACGCGCGCACGATGAGAATACTCAGGCCGCTACTCACATTGGGAGAAGATCGGTGTCTGTCACTTTATTTTGTCTTGAACAATGGAATCTATTCAGGGTGCTCTTGACGCCATTTGTCGTAGCAGTCGTCGCAACGGGTCATGTCCCCGTGCAAGCGGCTGACGCGCAGGTGCCGACGCCGGAGATGCAGTCAGCGCCAGCTCCACCGACTCCTGAGGAGCGAAAACCTGCGGTCGAGGAGCTGTATCACTCAGTGAGGAAACCGCCGCCGCCGCTGGAAGTCTTGCAAAACCTGAAGGTCGTGGTGGATTATGATCTGTTACTGCGCGAAGATTTCTACACCGAGGACAACTTGAAGCAGTTTTTTGGCGGGCAGAAAGTGACATTGAATTATGGCGGAAGCCATGGCGAAAACCCGTCCGGTGCTGTCTTGCAGTTTGGCGCGATCGCAGCGCCTATCACGACTCGTATTGGATCAGTCATGGAAGCTTTGCAGCTCTCCTTCAGGAGGACCGTGCTGCGCAATCATCCGGTCAATAGCCACCTCCACTTCGCCGTTGAAACGAGTCTAATCACGTTTGACAATGTCGAAGCCGTCTTTGGGAAGGCGTGGAAAAGTGTCCTTGACCCTGGCTCCATCATGCACCCGCCGGGAGATAGGTACAGTGGCCCTGCTCTCCCTCGCACAGGCCGCCATGCCTACGAGCTGATTCGCTACAACTTCGACCACATGGTGGCGAAGGGTGAGGTCCATGTGAAATTCAGTCATGATTCTACCTTGCACTATGTGGAGATTGTTCAAGATTATAGAGAGTAGTGACGGGAATAGTTTTGAGCTGGACATGACATGGCGCGGGTCGAGTATTTCTTGAACTATAGCAGAGGGACGTAATGAGAATCGTGTCGTTGTTGCCGAGTGCGACGGAAATGATTTGCACGCTCGGATTGGAAGATCAGCTTGTCGGAGTAACGCATGAGTGCGATTATCCTCCGGCGGTGTTGCAGCTGCCGAAGGTTACGCACACGCTGATTCCGAAGGAGGCAACGAGCGGTGAGGTCGATCGCTTGGTGCGAGAGCAATTAAGAAAAACGCGGGCTTTGTATAGGCTCAGTCTGCCGTTGTTGAAAGAATTACGACCCAACCTGATTGTGACGCAATCGCTCTGTGATGTGTGTGCCGTAGCTCAGGATGAGGTGCAGGAAGCCCTCGCGCAATTGCCCGGCAGCCCTCGTGTGATCAACCTTGAACCGCAGTCTCTATCGGATGTCTTCGAAGCGATGCGCCAAGTAGCCGTTGCGGCTGGCGTCTCTGCGGAGGCTGCGATTCAGTCGCTCACGGCGCGCGTTGATGCAGTCACCGCGCGATCAGCCACGCTGACCCATCGTCCTCGCGTGGCGTTGCTGGAGTGGCTCGATCCCCCGTTTTCGTGCGGTCATTGGAGCCCCGAATTGGTCCGGTTGGCCGGCGGGATTGAAGGGCTGGGTCAGGAAGGGCGGCCTTCACGGACACTCCGATGGGAAGAGGTCGTCGCCTGGCAGCCGGAAGTTGTCTTTGTCGCTTGTTGCGGCTTGAACGTAGAGCGTACGCTGCACGACCTTTCACTGGTTCAATCGATTTCTGGTTGGCAGGAACTGCCTGCCGTTCGGTCTGGTCGCCTGTTCGTCACGGATGGTTCGCAGTATTTCAGCCGTCCCGGGCCTCGCCTCGTCGACAGTCTTGAAATGTTGGCGCACATTCTTCATCCTTCGATGCATCCGTTGCCGAGCGGGCTGCCGACTCCCATCGCCGTCAACAGAGCTTGTGTCGGCTCCAATTGAGTCATGGGAAAGAAGGAGGGTGTGATGGAAGATAGTCAAGCGGTACGTTCTTTGGTTATACGACGCACACTTCAGGGAGTCCTGTTGGTTCTCGGTCTCTCCTTGGTAGGGTGTCTGAAGCAGGTGCCGATGGTTCCGATTCCCAGTTCGGATGCGTCACCCCCGACCCTCGTCTGGGAAATCTACAACCTTCAGACCAAGGAACGGCGAGAAATTGCCCAAGACGGGCAGACTGTCGCGGTGGAATCCAACGAGCAGGTGATCGTCACGATCGCAGTGGAGGATCTCCAGAGTGGTGTGAAAGACGTCAGCCTTGGCGGGGAGGGCCAGTATGCCTGCGAACTCGGCGGCCAGATCGAAAAGAAGCCCGTCAAACTCGAACAGCAGAACACCTCGCGCATTCCCGACCATGAAAACAAGGTGCCCGTGTCGGCATCACTCTCGTACACCGTAGAATTCGGGAAAATGGGGTGCAAAGAGGCCGAGCGCTTTGCCGGCGGGAAATTATCTCTTGTCGGGAAGGGACATAATTTTGTGAACGGCGCCGGGACCAAATCGCTACACTTCGATCTCAAGAAGCAAGCAGCGCCATGAGGCTGGCTGATCGAGAATCATTCAACGATACAGCGGGAATCTTGTGGGTGGGGAAAGCGAACGATTAAGCCTTCGGAACGGAAGGGGCCGACGCGTCCACGACTGCCACGGTTTTCTGCCACTCGGTCACGATAGCGTTTCGTTCGTCCATCGTCATCGCGGCGTACTTGGTGAACATCTGCGGCCCTTTACGACGACGCCACGTCAGAAAACTGAGGAAGTGCTCTTTGCACACACTTTGGGTGCCCGCCGGAGCATACGCCTTGGCTTGGCAACCTTCGATCATGCAGGCGAGTTCGCTCATCAGTCTCCTTGCTCGACCGAAGAGTAGTATGCAGGACGGAGCATGAAATTTTCAACCAGCCTCGCACATGCATGGCAGATCTTACCTTGACGATCCGACCTTGTTCCGGTAAGTCCTCATCCATTATGTCTCAGATCTCTCACATGCCATGGCTGCCGGCCGTGCTTCTTTCGATTCTCAGCTGCACGTCGCCCTCCCGCGATGGCCTTCCTCCCGGGAGTCCGTTTGCCGCACCTTCCGTTGTGACCTCAAAATCGTTGCAGCAGGGAATTGCCATAGGCGATGTCACAAGCGAGTCGGCGCTGCTCTGGCTTCGAACTGATGGGCCGATGAGAGTTCAAGTGGAATGGGCGTCGGTCGCGGCTTGGGAATCCGTCTCGAAGCAGGGAACAGGCATCGCGCACGTCGCAAGAACCCCTCTATTCGTGACCGGTCCCGAGACAGATTTTACACTTACGATTCCGTTCAAGGGGCTTATGCCGGCTACGTCCTATCGTTTTTACATCCTTGTGGGTCCGAAGGGAGACGAGGGGAAACATACCGAAGCACGGGTCGACGTGAAAGGTGAGTTTACGACGCTCCCCGATGCGAAGACGTCAACGCCGGTCACGTTTGCGTGGAGCGGCGATCTCGGAGGGCAATCCCATTGCCGTCGTGGAGCAGTCGGGTATCCGATCTTCGACGTACTGCTGGCACAGAAACCCGACTTCTTTCTCTTTCTCGGGGATACGATCTACAGCGACGGTGTCTGTTCCTCACCGCCGAATGAGCCAGGGGCGAATTTCACAGCGTCCACGTTGGACGAATATCGAGCGCGTCATCGCTACCAGCGAGGCGCCGACTCGTTGCGCCGCTTTCTCGGGTCGGTGCCGGTGTATGTGGTGTGGGACGACCATGAGGTGCGAAATAACTTTTCCGGCCCGTTCGAGAGCCTGATGCCGGTTGGACGGCAGGCGTTGCGGGACTATTGGCCGATTCGAATCGACCCGCAGGATCCCCATCGACTGTATCAAAAAGTACGGGTTGGAGCGGACCTTGAGCTGTTCATTCTGGATGTCCGTCAGTATCGCAGTCGCAATGCCGATGCTGATGGTCCGAACAAAACCATGCTCGGCGCGACACAGCTCCAGTGGCTGCTCGACGGCTTGCGCACCTCCACAGCAACATGGAAAATCATTGCGACCGGTGTGCCGCTTTCCGTTCCCAAACCAGGTGGTGAGGCTGCACCGGGCAATGACGGGTGGGCCGGGGGAGCCGATGGCACAGGCTTTGAGCGAGAACGGCAAGTGATCGTAGATGTCATCGTCGGCCAGAAACTAAAGAACGTGGTCTTCATCGGCGGCGATGTCCACTATGTCCAGGCAAACGCCTATGATCCCGACAATGACGGTCGCCCCGACTTCTATGAATTCATCGTTGGTCCGCTCTCAGCTAGTCCGGGCCGGCTGACTCCACCGAGTCCAGGCCTACATCCTTTCAATATGATCAACGAAGGCGGCTACTTTAACTTCGGACTCCTCCGTGTGACGCGTTCGTCGTTGGAAGCGACGGTCATTGATGAGGCCGGTCACACGCGATTCACCCACCGATTGACGGCGCAGTAACAGTCCTACCGGAACACGGCGGCCTTTTTAATTATCTGCGAATAAGCCGCATCTTTCGTCACAATCCTCTTGCAATCTTGGCTGGTCGGCGGTTACCGTACTTGTTCACTTCCGAATCCTTGAGGGAGTCGTTGTGCAAATGATGTTACAAATTGTGTCTGTGACGGGCGCGCTCATGGTGCTTCTCGCCTACGGTCTGATTCAGAGCGGCGTATGGCGAGAACTCGACACGGGTTATCTTGCATTTAACATCGTGGGTTCGTTGCTGCTGGGGATCGTGGCGATTGCAGATGAACGGATGGGATTCATTCTGTTGGAGTTTGCCTGGGCGGGGCTCGGCATAGTCGGCGTGGTCCGGGCGCTCAAGGCGCGAAGGGTGTCGGAACACCTCTCGCACCGTATGTCGTGTTGTACGACGAAATAGGGGGACTACGTTATGGCGGGGTTGATGTCGGCGGACGAAATTTTCAAGAAAGTAGAAGCCGCGGCTGTAGCCGCGACAGGGCCTGATGAGAAGGCGCTGCAGATCGATTATCAGGCGCTCAAGGAAAAAATTTGCGCTGCGCTCGGCGACCGCAAGGTGGCGCTCTGCCACATCAACAAATTCTTGCCTGAAGGGTACGAAGATCAGGGAAGGTTCAATCTGGTGCTGTTGACAGCCGGCAACGTCGTCTTCGATATGGTCATTGGTGATTCCTATTTTCGCTACGACGTCGTGTCGGTCGGTCAGTTGGATAAGGTTCAGCTGATCGATGCGATGTGGGACAATCGTGAAAAGCGCCGCGAGGAGCCATTCCTCAGCTTACGGCTCATGCACGCTGAAGAGACGCATCTCTTGTTGGCGCTCGGCGACGAGGAGCGGATAAGCCTGCTCGCGTTTGCCCGTGCGGTGTCAGCGGTCCGCAATCCAGAGAAATAGGGCAGTTATTTTCCGCGGTAAAGTGGAAGGGGCTGCACGGTAGCTCCGATGCGTCTGCCATCGATTTCGATGGTGAGAGAAGTCGCCGGAGCAGAAAAGTCTCGGAGTGGAAAGCCGAACGCAATCGGTGCACCCAGTTGCGGGGATTGGGTTGCACTGCTGATCCAACCCACTTCCCGGTCCCCGCTGAATAGCTTGGCGCCTTTGGAAGGGATCGTCGCTCCCTCGACGACCAATCCCACCAGATGCCGCCTGACGTTACCGTATGTGTCCATCCGTGCGACGACTTCCTGCCCCGGGTAACAGCCCTTCGTGAGGCTGAAGGCCTTCTCTTCGAGATTCGCTTCGGGCGGAACGATTTCTTCATTCAAATCCGGTCCAGCTTTTGGTAGGCCAGCCTCTATCCGCAAGGCTTCTCTCGCCTGGCTGCCGACAGGGTTGATGCCTTGTGCGGCTCCCGCCTCCATCAGCCGTTCCCAGGCAGTCACGACGGCATCGGCTGGAAGGAGGATTTCAATGTCATCCTCTCCTGTCTCTTCGGTTCGACTGACAAGGGCCGTCTGTCCGCCAATCTGCGCCGTCACGAAATTCACGGGCTTGAGATCGCTCATCTCCACGCCGAAGGCGGCGCTGACAGTTGCGCAGGCTTTCGGTCCGCTCACGAGCAACAGTCCCCACGACTCGGCCGCATTCTCCATCTTGGCCTTGGTGCCGTAGAGCAAAAACTTGCGGAGCGCTTGAAAAGTCGCCTCGCCGACTTCCCCGACATCTTCCAGCCACACAGCGTCAGACTGCATGTACACTCGAAAATAGCCCAGCATTTTTCCTTTGTGCGTGAGGAAGCTGGAGTAGCGACCCTGCCCCGGATGCAACGGCAGAATGTCGTTGCTGATGATACTCTGCAGCCATTTCACGCGGTCGTCGCCGGTGACGCGTATCTTGCCGCGGTGCGACAGATCAGCGAGCCCGACAGCGTGGCGGACAGCCCGGTATTCGGCGAGCCAATCGCCGTAATGGGCCGGCATGTCCCATCCGGCCACTTCTTCAAACGTGGCCCCGAGCTTCACATGGTGGTCGTGCAATCGGGATTGTTTCATGGCTGTTTAAGGCTAGGGGCGCGAGGCGAGTGGCAAGGGGGAAAGGGACTTCACCTCTAGCCTCTCGCCCCTTGCCTCGCGCCATTGACCACTTCTTCCACGAGATCCCTGGTGCGTGACGAGAATTCATTCCGAGACACGATCTTGCTGACGCCGAGGGCTTTGGCCCGGTTCCAGGTCTCCACTTCTTCGTGGTTGGCAAAGGCCAGCACGGGAATCGCTCTCAAACGAACGTCGGCCTTAAGGGTTTCGAGGGCTTGAAATGCATCCAGCGGCTCGTCGTTCATATTGAGGATCACGGCGTCGGGGTTCATGGAGGAGGCCTTCTCAGCAAGGTCTTGCTGGGCCCGAACTTTTTCCAGCCGATACCCTCTCGGCAGCAGAGCATCCCGCACCTTCGTATAGAAGAAAATATCGGTGACGGCGACAAGAATGGTTTTCTGGTTTCTCTCGTTTATCTGGTTTGTTTGGTTCATCTGGTTGGTTCCGTTTGTCTGGTTGAGGTAGCTCGGTTCGTTTACGAGGGATTGTCTTTTCGGTCTCGGTCGGATTCTGTTCCTTCAACCAAAGAAACCAAACAACCCAGATAAACCAAACAGATCCTTTCAGTTCAATGAACTGATCAGCCGTCCGAGCGCCTTCTTCGCCAAGACGTAATCGGGGTTCAAGACGAGGGCCTGTTTGTAGGCATCGATGGCTTCGGTCCAGCGGCCCTTGCGCTCGTAGACCCGTCCCACATTGAGATGGGGGAAGGCCGGGCTCTCATAGCGTTTGGCCTGCATCGCTTTCTGAAACCATGGAATCGCCTCGTCGAGCTGCCCCTTCTCGATGAGATAGGCGCCGATGTCGTTGTAGGGATTCCCGAAATCAGGATCGCAGGCGATTGCACGCTGGCATTCTTCGATCGCTTCGTCGAGCCGGCCCATGAAACTGTACGTCCAGCCGAGAAACGTGTACGCCTCCGCAGTCGGATGGGTCGCGAGCGATTGCCGATAGAGGCTGACTGCCTCCTCCAGATCGCCTTTCATCTGATGCTCGTAAGCTTGCTGGAAAAGCATCCATGCTTCGCGCTTGTCTTCTTCGCGACCTTCACCCTGTATCAGGAAATCTTGTACGTCCATGGTAATCGGCGGAGAAGCTATCAGCCCTCAGCGATCAGCATTTATTCAGGCTGACGGCTGATTGCTGACAGCAATCAGCTATTCGTTCTTCAGTTTCTTCTTAATCAACTCCGCACCGTAGCGGCCGGAGAGTAGCATCGAGCCGAAGGCCGGGCCCATCCGCGGTGTGCCATAGACTGCAGCGACGGCCAGGCCGACGACAAAGCAATTGGGATAGACCTCGCCCGTGTGGTCCATGACATCCTCTTCTGAGCGGGA
Organism: Nitrospiraceae bacterium; assembly: GCA_035623075.1. NCBI lineage: Bacteria > Pseudomonadati > Nitrospirota > Nitrospiria > Nitrospirales > Nitrospiraceae > Nitrospiraceae bacterium. The sequence continues at coordinate 86,738 of DASPUC010000029.1, forward strand.
GACCCACATTGCCCCGTTCCCTGGTACCGGTGTGTAGAGATTCCGCTTGTGCAACAAGTTCACGACGACGGCATCATGGCCGGTCGCGTCCACGACGATTTTGCTCTCGAGCGCGATCGGATCGACGTGAATGATATCATGTCCCGCCATCTCAGCCGTTGTATTGTTGACGACCACACCTTCGAGCACGCCGTCTCTTCGAAGGATTAGATCGACCACTCTGGTCAGATTCATGATCTTGGCTCCACCCCGATAGGCTGCTGCCACGAGCGCGCCGGTCGCATGCGGTGGATCGACGACATACATGCCGTCGCAGTCTTTGACCTTTTTGCAGGGGACGCCGATCTCTTCGAGGATCTTGTGTGCCGGAGCACAGATGGTGGCCTTATTCATCAAATAGCCGCCGTGCCAGAAGCCGCCACCCAAGGCGAGGCTCTGTTCCACGACCACCGTGCGGAAGCCCATATCGGCCAGATCATGCGCACAAATCAGACCGGACGGTCCGGCGCCCACAATGATGACGTCGCTCTCAATCAGCTGATCGAATTCTTTGTAGTATTCCCGTGCGATCTGTCTGGTAATGTCTCGTTCGCGTAATGGTGCTGGTTTGGGCTTGGGCATATCCGCTCCCTAGCTAAAAAGCTTTCAGCAATCAGCTCTCAGCTAACGGCTGAAGGCTAACCGCTGACAGCTTATTCTCATCGATAAATCTCCGCTCCCGTTTTCTTGAACTCTTCTGCCTTCTCTTTCATCCCAATCTGAATGGCCTGCTGTTCACTCACCTGCTTACTGGCGGCATAGTCACGCACGTCTTGCGTAATCTTCATTGAACAAAAATGCGGTCCACACATCGAGCAGAAGTGGGAGACCTTGGCAGCGTTGTCCGGCAGGGTTTCGTCATGGAATTGTTTGGCCGTATCGGGATCGAGCGACAAATTAAACTGGTCCTCCCAGCGGAATTCGAAGCGGGCTTTCGAGAGCGCGTTGTCGCGAATCTGTGCGCCCGGATGTCCCTTGGCTAAGTCGGCGGCGTGAGCGGCGATCTTGTAGGCGATCACACCGGCTTTCACGTCCTCGCGATCGGGCAATCCAAGATGTTCTTTCGGTGTGACGTAGCAGAGCATCGCACAGCCGTACCAGCCGATCATCGCCGCACCGATTCCCGACGTAATATGGTCGTACCCGGGCGCGATATCGGTCGTGAGCGGGCCGAGCGTGTAGAACGGCGCTTCGTGGCACGCCTTGAGTTGCTTCTCCATGTTGACCTGGATCATGTGCATGGGCACATGTCCCGGACCTTCGATCATTACCTGTACATCATGATTCCAGGCAAGCTTGGTCAGTTCTCCCAGCGTCTCCAATTCGGCGAACTGGGCTTCATCGTTGGCGTCTGCAATCGAACCGGGACGTAATCCGTCGCCGAGGCTGAACGACACGTCGTAGGCCTTCATGATCTCGCAAATCTCTTCGAAGTGAGTATAGGCGAAGTTCTCTTCATGATGGGCCAGACACCACTTGGCGTGGATGGATCCGCCGCGGGACACGATGCCGGTCATCCGTCCGGCGGTCAGGGGCACATAGGCGAGACGCACGCCTGCGTGGATCGTAAAATAATCGACGCCTTGTTCGGCCTGTTCGATCAACGTGTCACGATAAATGTCCCATGTCAGGTCTTCTGCCTTGCCGCCGACCTTTTCGAGCGCCTGATAGATGGGGACGGTGCCGATCGGCACCGGCGCATTGCGAATGATCCATTCGCGCGTCTCGTGAATGTTTTTGCCGGTTGAGAGATCCATGACAGTGTCGGCGCCCCAGCGAATGGACCAGATCATCTTCTCGACTTCTTCCTCGATCGACGAGGCCACTGCCGAGTTGCCGATGTTGGCGTTGATCTTCACGAGAAAATTCCGGCCGATGATCATCGGCTCGCTTTCTGGGTGATTGATGTTGGCCGGGACAATGGCGCGACCGCGCGCGACTTCATCACGAACAAACTCCGGGGTGATGGTGGAGGGGATGCTCGCGCCCCAGGATTGACCGGGGTGCTGGGCGACTCCGCCACCGCTTCCGTTCCGGGCAACCAGCTCGTGTGCGACTTCGCGTGACTGGTTTTCACGGATGGCGATAAATTCCATTTCCGGCGTGACGATGCCCTTGCGGGCGTAGTGGAGTTGTGTGACGTTCCGGCCGGGTTTGGCGCGAAGCGGCTTGCGAATATGTTGAAAGCGAAGGTCGGCCAGTTTGGGGTCCGTTGCGCGTAGTCGGCCGTACTGTGACGACACATCGGGCAATTGCTCAACATCCTGCCGGCTGAGGACCCATTGACGACGGAGCGGCCTCAGCCCGGTTCGCAGGTCGATTGTGACGGAAGGATCGGTGTAAGGGCCTGATGTGTCATAGACCGTGACCGGTTCGTTCTGGCTCGGTACGCCTCCGTTCATGGACTTGGTCGGCGTCAAACGGATTTCACGCATCGGCACGTGGACGCCTGGCCGTATACCATTGATGTAGACCTTCTGCGAGGCGGGAAAGGGATCGGTCGTTAAGGTGACCGCTGTCGTTTTCTTCCCGCTGCCATTTGTGGTTGCCTGCTCACTCATGGGAAATCCTTTCGCATTGTGGTCTGCTGTGAAGCGGCTCCAATAAAAAAGCCGCACCCTCGATCAAGAGGTGCGGCTGAGAGGGCAACGTCGTTCTCGTTGTTCCCGCTTCCCTACGCTGGTATTACCCAGGTCAGGTTTCAAGGACTCTCCGGGATTGGCCTCATCGCCAGCTGTCTTCCCGGAAGGATCCTAAGGGTCATCCGATCTATCGGACTCTCAGCCGTCTGGCACCCCTAGCTATGGAAGAGAATCGTAGTCTTGGACTGGTGGGAAGTCAACGGGTTATTAGGCCTACCAGAATCGCGCCGGTTGGACCATCGTGGGCTAGGACTTCCTTGCGGAGGCCGCTGCGTTGATTGTGGCAGGTCCCTATCGTAGAATGACCCTTCACAGGACTTCCCTGGAGGATCGCGTGAACGCAGTATCGACTCTTCCGAGACCGATTACGGACTATCAGCAGCTGTCCGCAGAGGAGCTCTTTGCCCGAACAGCGGAAGCAAAACGCTCGCTCGGGGACCAGGTCATGATTCTTGGCCATAATTATCAACGGGATGAAGTAATCGAGCATGCGGATTTTCGTGGAGACTCGTTACTGCTGTCGAAGCTCGCTGCTGAGCGGTCGGAACGACCCTATATCGTCTTTTGTGGGGTCCATTTCATGGCGGAAACGGCGGATATTCTGAGCCGCACCAAGCAGACGGTGATTCTCCCGGACATGGCAGCCGGATGCTCCATGGCGGACATGGCCGCGATTGAGCAGGTCGATCAATGTTGGGATTCGTTGGGGCGTATTCTTCCTGTCGAAGAGACGGTGATGCCGGCAGTCTATGTGAATTCCGCCGCGGTGCTCAAAGCCTTTTGCGGCGAACATGGTGGAATCACCTGTACCTCGTCGAACGCCAAGGCCGTAATCGAATGGTCCTGGGCCCGCCGAGACAAGATTCTTTTCTTTCCCGATGAGCATCTCGGTCGCAATACTGCGAATAAGATGGGGATCCCGCGGGAGCAGATGATTATCTGGGATCCCTATCAGCCCCATGGCGGAAATACCCGTGAGGCGATCCAACGAGCCAAGCTCATCCTGTGGAAGGGCCATTGCAGCGTGCATCAGATGTTTCAGCCGGTGCACGTGGACAATTTCCGCAAGCAATATCCGGACGGAAAAGTGATTGTGCATCCGGAATGTCACGAAGACGTGGTCAATAAAGCCGACTTGGTTGGCTCGACGGAGTTTATTATCAAGACCGTGTCCGCTGCTCCGGCCGGGACGACCTGGGCGGTCGGAACCGAACTCAATCTCGTCAACCGTCTGAAGCGTGACTTGGCCGACAAGAAAGTGTTCTTTCTGTCCTCGACCGTCTGTCAATGCGCCACGATGTTTCGTATCGATGCCGCGCATCTCTGCTGGGCGATGGAGAATCTCGCCGAAGGCCACGTCGTGAACCACATCGTCGTTCCTGACGATGAGAAACGGTGGGCAAAGATCGCGCTGGACCGCATGATGGCGATTAGTTAGTCGGTGCCAGCCGTCGGCGTCTAAGCTCGCGAAAGGGCTGGTGCCCTCAACCTTCATTCCGGTATATTCCAATTCAGGTACGCCTGAAGCCTCCCATTACCATCCGATGACGTGCTGATCGCTGAAGGCTGACAGCTTTATGGCCGGCAAAAGCATGGACTACAAAGCAACGCTCAATCTACCCCAGACCGACTTTCCGATGAAGGCGAATCTCCCGCAGCGGGAGCCGGAATTGCTCGCCACGTGGAACCAGCAACGACTCTACGAGCAGATCCAGGAGGCGGGCAAGGGACGGGAGCGCTATCTGCTCCATGATGGTCCGCCCTATGCCAACGGCCGTATCCACATCGGCCATGCGCTGAACAAAATCCTCAAAGACATCATTGTGAAATCTAAGACCATGGCCGGCTATCAGGTTCCCTACGTGCCGGGATGGGATTGCCATGGATTACCGATCGAGCACCAGGTCCTGAAAGATCTCGGTGAGAAAAAGAAAACGCTGGATGCCATGGCGATTCGACGTCTCTGTCGCGAGTACGCAGAGAAGTTCTACAAGATTCAGCGCGAGGAATTTCAGCGGTTGGGGGTTCTGGGCGACTGGCAGCATCCCTATCTCACGATGAATCCGGCCTATGAGGCGGCGATCATTCGCGCGTTCGGACAATTTGTCGAACGAGGGGGTGTCTACAAAGGACTCAAGCCGGTGCTGTGGTGTACGCAGGATCAGACGGCTCTGGCCGAAGCAGAGGTCGAGTATGAAGATCACACATCGCCGTCGATCTATGTGAAGTTCCCCGTGGCCGGATCACCAGCGTCACTGAACTCAAGATTTTCCGGGCTCACGATTCCTGCCGCAGTACGTTCGACGTCGATTGTGATCTGGACGACGACGCCCTGGACCCTCCCGGCCAACCAGGCTGTCTGTCTCCATACGGACATCGATTATGCATTCGCTCAGGTCGGGAACGAAGTACTGGTCATCGCCCACAATCTCCTAGATAGCGTGGCCAAAGCCTGCAAGCTGGAGCAGGTGAAGGTCCTTGCCGTGAAGAAAGGTCGCGAAGGGTTCGAAGGTCTCGAGACACAGCGCCCGTTGACGACCGGTCTCTCACCAGTGCTCCTCGGCGATTTCGTCACGCTCGATCAAGGCACCGGTTGTGTGCACATTGCACCAGGCCACGGGATGGAGGACTACCTCCTGGTGTTGGAACACAACGCCAAGGCATCAGTGGGAGAACGGTTGGAGATTCTCGCGCCAGTGGATGATGCAGGCCGGTTCACGGAAGTGGTTGCCGAGTTTTCCGGGCAACACGTGTTCAAGGCGAATCCCGGAATCGTAGAACGTCTGAAACAGAACGGGCGCCTCCTCGGTCACGACACGCTGAGTCATTCTTATCCTCACTGTTGGCGATGCAAAAGTCCGGTCATCTTTCGAGCGACCGAACAATGGTTCGTGTCGATGGACATCAACGAACTTCGCAAGGCCGCGCTCGCTGAAATCGATCGCGTACAATGGATTCCTCCATGGGGCAAGGATCGCATCAACGGCATGATCGCCAACAGGCCGGATTGGTGTTTATCACGTCAGCGTGTCTGGGGAGTGCCGATCCCCGGCTTCACCTGTATTGCCTGTCGCCACGTGCTTGCCGATGTTCGAGTTATCGAACACATCGCAACTTTGGTTGAGAAGCACGGAGCCGACGTCTGGTTCGAACGATCGGCGTCAGGCCTCTTGCCGACCGGCACCACATGTCCGAAGTGTGGGAAGACCGACTTTGAAAAGGAGCGAGATATCCTGGATGTGTGGTTTGAGTCAGGGGTCAGCTATGCGGCGGTCCTCAAGGAGAGGAAATGGTGGCCGGCCGATTTGTACCTTGAAGGGTCCGACCAGCATCGCGGGTGGTTTCACAGTGCCTTGCTGGCTGGAGTAGTGACGGATCGACGTGCTCCCTATCGAGCGGTCTTGACCCATGGATTTGTCCTCGATGGGCAGGGGAAGAAGATGTCGAAGTCGGCGGGGAACGTGGTCGCGCCGCAGGATGTGATCAAACAATCCGGAGCGGAAATCTTGCGCCTGTGGGTGGCGGCGCAGGATTATCGCGATGACCTCCGGATCTCACCAGAAATTCTCAATCACCTCATCGAAGCCTACCGCAAGATTCGGAACACCTGCCGGTTTCTCTTGAGCAATCTTTATGACTTCGACCCGACGACCCATCGGGTCGCCTATGAGCAGCTACCTGAGCTGGACCGCTGGGCGCTGACACGATTGGCTGAGCTCATTCCACGAGTAAAGCAGTCGTATGAGACCTTCGAGTTCCATACGATCTTCCACGCACTGAATAATTTCTGCTCGGTCGACCTGAGCGCAGTCTACCTGGACATCTTGAAAGACCGGCTTTATACCTTCCGCGCAGATTCGCCGTTGCGACGCGGATCCCAGACCGTGTTCTTGGAAATTGTGACCGCATTGACAAAACTGATGGCGCCGGTGTTGAGCTTTACGGCCGATGAAATCTGGCGTGCGTTGCATCCCCAGCCCGAGGGAAACAATATGAGCGTTCACCTTTCCGCCTTCCCTGAAGCAGATCGTACGTGGGCCGATGGTCAGTTAGCGCAACGCTGGGAGAAACTCTTGTCGGTGCGAGAACGTGTGCAGGGTGTCCTTGAAACGAGTCGACGGGAAAAGCTGATTGGCTCGTCACTTGAGGCCCATGTGACCCTGCTCGCAGATGCAAAGACCTACGAGTTTCTCAAACCCATGGCCGCGGATTTGAGCACCGTCTTTATTGTGTCACAAGTTACCCTGACCCAGCAGTCCCGGACGGAACAAGATTTAGCCGTCACAGTAACCAAATCCCTATTCGCCAAGTGCGAGCGCTGCTGGAATTATCGCGAGGCCGTCGGCAAGGATGCCACCCATCCGACCCTCTGCGATCGTTGCGTGGAGGCTATTCGGTGACAAAACCGACCTTCCGCTATCTCCTTCTTGCGCTGGTGGCCGGTACGGTTATCGTCGTCGATCAGCTGACGAAGCTTTCGATTATGCAGAACATGCGGTTGCATGAATCGATTCCCATCATTCCCAATTTGTTCAGCCTCACGTACATCCGGAATCCTGGAGCGGCGTTCGGCTTGCTCGCTGGGAGCAGCAATGCGTTTCGCACGTTGTTTTTTGGAGTCACATCACTGTTTGCCCTGGCCTTACTGGGAACGATCCTGGTGCGGCTTCCCGCACGTGATTGGACCGGGCAATTGAGTATCGCGGGGATTCTGGGGGGCGCGATCGGAAATTTGGTGGATCGGCTACAGTACGGCGAGGTAATCGACTTTCTGGATGTCTATATCGATGCCTATCACTGGCCGGCCTTCAACGTTGCCGATTCGGCGATCAGCGTGGGAGTGGTTTTCCTCATCGTTCACTTCGCGTTTGAAAAGAAAGAGGCGCGGCAAGTCTCGTCTGAGAGTCCGTCGTCGGCCAATAGCTAGCAGGCTGTTGAAAAAGTCCGCCAGCGGCGTTCTCTCAGCGGTCAGAGGCTCAACGTAGGGCACAGAGTACGCGTCGCCTCTTCGCTCGCTGCGGCCTTGCTGGACGGCCATTGTGATCAGCCTGAGGGGTTTGCGGGCTCGGTATGTGATCGCTCGCGTTTCCTTATCTCGAGTATCACCATAGTTTGTCAGCAACCTCCTAGGCCGGCAAGCTCACGATAAACCCACCTTGCTCACGGAATTGTCGTTGCTGTTCGGCTGAAAACATCACAAGCGGCTCGCTGTGGCAGAATTGGCACTCCTTGAGTGTCACCGGAACGTCGGCCTCCCCGATACTTGCCAGGTATTGCTTGGCCAGCGTTAGCGCCGTTGCTTCGTCAGTGGTCATCACATCGAAATGCAAAAGTCCCTTCTTCCCTTTCACCCAGGTGTCGTACACGTGAACGGTATCGGAGCGAGCATCGGCCATGATCCGCTCTTCCTCTACAATCCGAAAATGTAGAACACCACGATACCCATCACGATGCGATAGTACGCGAAGGGTCGAAGCGTATGGTGTTTGACGAATGAGAGGAATGCCGCGATGATGACCCACGCAACGACGAACGAGACTACCATCCCGATGACGAGCGCCAGATAGTCCTCCTGTCGGAAAAGATCCCGCGATTTCCACATTTGATAACATGTCGCGACGATCAGGGTGGGTAGGGCCAACAAGAATGAATATTCGGTCGCGATCTTGCGATCGAGTCCCACCAAAAGACCACCAACAATCGTCGAGCCGGAACGGGACATGCCCGGGATCAATGAGGCGCATTGGGCCACGCCGATCCAAAACGCCGAGGCCAAGTTCACCTGTTCAAGCTGCAGGACCCGAGCCTGATTGTGGCGCGCCTCGACAGCGAGAATGATGAATCCACCGATAATAGAGGAGATTGCCACGGTTTGAGCTGTAAACAAATGGCCCTTGATCCAAGCGTGGGTGAAAAATCCGATTGCTGCCGCCGGCAAAAAGGCAAGTCCGAGGCCGAGAATGAACCAGAGATTGCGGTGAATCGACCACGACTTCTGTACAAGAGCCGACCATGACGTTGTCCCGCGATTGCGGAACATCGCAGAGGCATCTTGTTGCTCCCTCAAGGCCTGTCCAAACATGGATGCCAGTTTCCGTCGTTCGTAGGCGATGACAGCAAGGATGGCGCCCAGCTGGATCGAAATCTCGGCGCTGGCGGCGATCTCGCCGTCGAAGCCGAGCGCATGTCCAGCGAGGATGAGATGGCCGGTGGAGGAAACCGGAAGAAATTCCGTCAACCCTTCCACAATGCCGAGGATGGTCGCAAGCCCTGGGCCCCACTCGTTCATCATGTGTTCCAGAAGGCAAAAGCTCTTATGGTTGGCATGACTCGCGCATATTCACAGACAGGAACCGGTCCGTCAAGCAAACCAGAAAAATTCTTTCGGTGGCATTGTGCATATGGCGATCGCATGCAACCAAGCCCTTAAATGTATTGACAAATCCGAGCGCTTGGCATACACACAACAGTATTATTACCGGTAGCAGCATTCTTGATTGCGTTCATCAATACTGAGAGATACATTGGAATCTTGAGAGGCCACGAATGGTGGGAGGGAGGTTCGCATGGCACGTGTGTGGATGGCGGCGGTCGCTGTAGTCGGCGCAGTTGCAGCGGTGGGGTGCGTCAGCGACCGGAAGTACCAAGAAGCCCTGAGTGAAGCTGATGTGGCTAAGACTGAATTGGCCACCACTCGGGCGCAGAAAAGTGCTTTGGAACAGCAGGTCAAGACGCTGAAAGAACTCAACGTCAAGTTCAGCAATGATGCGCAAGCCGCCCATGATGAGTTGGAACGCATACAGCATGGACGAGACAAGGAACGCAGTGGCATTGAAACCCGAACCAAGGAACTGGAAGACAGGGTCAAGCAGTTGGCCGCTCAGAATCGTGCGGTTCGCGCCGAGTATGAAGACGTCAAGCGACACAACGAAACGCTGAAGTCCTTGGTGGCGCGCTATCAGAAGGAACTCAAAGAGCGTTCCCAGCCTGTCACAGGGACGTTGCCTCCGACGACAGCCAATCCACCATCGCCGCCGATGGTCGCTCCCTCAGCAATGAACGCACCTGCAGCTGCGTCGTCTTCCGTGAACCTCAATCGAGCGACCGCGAGTGATATGGTCCTCGCTCTGGGGCTATCAAAAGATATGGCGGATCGTATCGTTGCCAACCGCCCATACCGGGTCAAGGGCGAATTGGTGGCGAAGAATGTTGTGCCGAAAGAGACCTTCGACATGATCAAAGATCGGATCAGCGTCAATCCCTAACGAACGATCGATGAACGAATGAGTGAGACAGGCCGTCCGCCGAGTGGCGGGCGGCCTGTCTGTTTTTGGGGCGGCCAAGTGCGATCGGCGTTGAATGATTCCGCCTTCAGTTCTTGGTACAATGCACGCGGTTTACGTGGTTGGCGAGAGGCCTGAGATATGCGGCGGCTGGTGCTTATTGTCGGCGTCCTGACGATCGGATTGGTCATCGGAGGCTATGTTTTCTTCAACGGGGAACGGAAAGCCCCTATTCGTTATCGATTCGCCTCAATCGAACGGGGAACAGTCGTGTCATTAGTGACGGCCACTGGCATGATCAATCCTGTCGTCTCAGTTCAAGTCGGCACTCAGGTGTCGGGAATGGTCAAGAGTCTACACGCCGATTTCAATTCTGTGGTGAAGGCGGGCGATGTCGTGGCTGTGATCGATCCGGAGCCGTTCAAGGCTCGCAGGGATCAGGCCGCCAGTAATCTGGAAATGGTTAAGGCGAATGCGGCTCGAGCGAGGACGGACCTCTCGCAGCGCAAACGCGAACTGGACCGGGCTAAGTCACTCGTAGCCCAACAGTTTGTCTCAGAAAATGACGTGGACATTGCCTTGACGAATTTTCAGGGCGCTGAGGCGCAGGTCAACCTCGTCGTGGCGCAGGTGAAGCACGCCGAAGCGGCGCTGAATGCGGCGGAATTGGACCTCAAGTATACGGTTATTCGTTCACCGGTCAATGGCATCGTGGTTGCCAGAAATGTCGAAGTCGGCCAGACTGTCGCAGCGAGTTTTGCGACGCCAAATCTCTTTCTAATCGCGTTGGACCTGACAAAGATGCAGGTTGATACGAATGTCAGCGAATCGGACATCGGTGGGATGACGGAAGGCAAAGAAGCTACGTTCACGGTTGATGCCTATCCGGGCCAACGGTTTTTCGGGACCATTCGACAAGTTCGGCTGGCTCCCATTAACGTGCAAAACGTCGTGACGTACAACGTCGTGGTCAAGGTTGATAATCAAGATCTGAGGCTGAAGCCGGGAATGACGGCGAACGTTTCGATCGTGGTCGCCCAGAAGGAAGACGTGCTCAAGATACCGAATGCGGCATTGCGGTTCGTACCCCCGCGAGCTGACCAGGTCGGTCATGAAGGCAAACCAGTACGAACCTCCTCGAACCAGCCTGGTTCGTCACCTAGTGGGAGTCTTCTATCGACGAATCGCTCGGTCTGGAAACAGGGACCAGACGGAGAGCTGGAATCCATTCAGGTGCAGACCGGGATTTCCGATGGAACTGCAACAGAACTTGTCTCAGGCTCCTTATCTGAAGGGGATGAAGTCATCGTCGGGATCGAGCAGCTTCGAGGGGAACGAAAAGCAAGCGATTTACCTCCAGGGTTCGGGAGTGGAGGGCAGCGACGGTCTCGTGACCGGGGCATGTAACGGAACCATGGAAGCGGATCATTCCGGCCCGTACTCACCGACTTTCACAGCCAGATGAAACATCGCCGGATCGGGGGATGGCTACACCATCCCAGCCTGCAGACCTCGTATGAACTAATAGTCGAGAGAGTTCTGACGGTGAAGTAACGATGCCTCCCCTGATCGCGTGCGACAACATCTGGAAGATTTATTCCGTCGGAGACGTCGAAGTTCACGCACTGCGCGGTCTGAGTCTCATGATCGACCAGGAAGAGTTCGTCGCGATCATGGGGTCATCCGGGTCCGGCAAATCGACGCTCATGAACATCATCGGCTGCCTCGACCAACCGACGAGAGGGCACTATTGGTTGAACGGAGCCGACGTGAGTCATCTACGACCCGATCAGTTGGCCGACATTCGAAATCGGCAGATCGGATTTGTGTTTCAGAGCTTCAATCTGATTCCTCGGACGAGTGCGCTTGAGAATGCCCAGCTTCCGTTGTTCTATCGCAAGCTGTCGCTCAAGGAACAGCGAGGACAGGCCGCGGCGGCCTTAGAGCGGGTCGGGCTGCGGGGGAGAGAACACCATTATCCGACACAGTTGTCTGGTGGACAGCAACAACGAGTCGCAATCGCGCGAGCGTTGGTGACTTCACCTTCCATACTCCTTGCTGATGAGCCGACCGGAAACCTGGATACGCAGTCGAGTCAGGAAATCATGGGAATTTTGGACAAACTGAATCGGGAGGAAGGTCTGACGATCATCCTGGTCACACATGAACCGGAAATCGCCGCTTATGCCTCGCGAGAAGTTACGATCAAGGACGGACAGGTGTTGAGCGACCGGATGACGAAAGCGCGTCCCCCTTCGAGTGTCGTTTGAGGCATAGATGCCGGCGTTCGTATGGCTCACCGTGGTCACCGCGATCAGGATCCTTGGGCGCAATCGCTTGCGCGCCGGACTGACGATGCTCGGTATCGTCATCGGGGTTGCTGCGGTGATTGCGATGGTGAGCATCGGAGAAGGGGCCAAGCGTGCGGTCCAGGCGCAGATTGCGACGATGGGGACCAACGTGATCATCATGTGGCCCGGCGCAACGACAGCGAGTGGGGTTCGAGGGGCCCAGGGGAGCGCAGTGACCCTGACGGTATCTGATGCGATCGAATTGAAGAAACGGATTCCGTTGCTGGTCGACACGGGCTGGGCCAAACGTGATGTGATGCAAATCGTGAATGGGAATCGGAATTGGAACGGGACGATCAACGGGGTTTCACCGAGCTATCTGACCATCCGCGATTGGTCCTTCACCAGTGGCGGGCCCTTCACGCAGGCAGACTTGGACAGTGCGGCACGTGTCGCGCTGATCGGCCAGACGGTCGCAGAGAACCTCTTCGATCCGGGTGAGGAGCCGGTTGGGGCAGTCATCCGAATCAAAAACGTGCCGTTCCGGATTATTGGTGTGCTTGCTCCCAAGGGCCAGTCCGCGCAGGGATCGGATCAAGATGATGTGATTTTCATTCCCTTCAGTACGGCGGAGCGCAAGGTCTTTGGGACATGGTTCATCGGCTCCGTGGGGTCGCTGTTCGCATCGACGGACCGAACCGAAGACCTGCCGGAGGCTGTCGAGCAGATTCGAGAGGTGATCCGAGCCCGGCATCGGCTCCAGCTGGACCAGGGCGACGATTTCACGGTCCGGACACAAGTCGATATTGGGAAGGTGCAGGAAGGCACGAGTCAAACATTGACGATGATGTTGTTTGCAATCGCCTCAGTCTCCCTGCTGGTCGGCGGCATTGGTATCATGAATATCCTATTGGTGTCGGTGACGGAGCGAACCAAGGAGATCGGTGTTCGAATGGCAGTGGGCGCGAAACGCCGGCACATCGTGATGCAATTTCTGATTGAAGCGATGACCCTGAGCCTGGTGGGCGGGATCGTTGGTATCCTGGTTGGGATCGTCGGTGCTAAGCTCACAACGGTGGTGGCGGGCTGGCCGACGATTATTTCCGTCAATGTGGTGACGACCGCGTTTTTCTTCTCTCTCGTTGTCGGGCTCTTCTTCGGCCTTTACCCTGCCAATAAAGCTGCTCGGCTGAACCCCATCGAAGCCTTACGCTACGAATAATACATCTCCCTCTCCCGGGCCATCCGCAGAATGGCAGCGCGGCAGGATCGCTCTACTCGGTCACGAGACTATGTGATGTGTTGCGCATCGTCGAGAGCAGGACTTCGATGCGCGGATTGGCTTTATCGACATTTTTATAGAGATGAGTTTCGACGATGCGGTTGTCGTTAATCCCCAGCCCTTCGCAGAGCGCATCCTGTGCGATCTTGAGCCCGCCATCGACATCCCGACGCAGTGCCGAGGTGAAATAGAATCGAATCGAGAGCGCCAGCGATTCCGACTTGAGCCGCGACAGCAAACTAGATCGGAGTGTTGATTGCGTCAAGGCCAGCCAGACCAATTGTCCCACATGGGCTTTGTAGGCACGACCTGCGGAGGAAAGCAGCCGGCGTCCATTGACGGTGGCATATTGGTGATTCACGCTAGGAGGCACTGGTAATGTCAGCATGACGGCATGGGGATTGGTCAGTGAGGCCGTACTCTGAGGGGAGAAGGAGATTGATCTGGAGGATTTCTGCACGAACTTCGCGCGCGCGCGCGCGGGTCTCGATCGTGGATTCTGAAGGGAAACGAGGGAGGCGGGAAGTCTTGATGCAGAAATTCGGATCGGTTGCCGAAAGGTGGGCATGCGCGACAGGTCAGAGGAGATTGAGAATCTTGGCCATGTTTTGCTCGTATCGATCTTCGGAGCGTGCGATGTAGCGGCGCCATTCGCTCGGGTTCCAGATCTCCATGCGATGGTACAGGCCGACGAGGATAATCTCCTGGTCTTCGTCCAGCGGGACGAGTTTCCTGAGCCGTCCGGGTATCAGTATGCGGCCGGCCTTGTCGATTTCTGACGTGCCGGCTTCGGATACGACAAAGTGCATGAAGAGTCGACTCTGGTCCTCGTCCAGCGTGGTCTTCGTTCGTTCGAGAACCTTCTCCCACTCCTTCATCGAGTAAATGAGAATCGATTCTTCGGGCCCTTTGAGAAAGACCACCGCCTGTCCATCCGACTCGACTTGCTCGCGAATGGGTGATGGGACGATGAACCGGCCCTTCTCATCGACTTTGCAGAGGTATTCACCGGCGAACATCAGTGGGTCGTCTCCTTCACGAGGCGAGCGGGCTCCTGATTCGATCGCGAATCCATTGTTCCAGATCCGAGCGCACAAATCGCCATTCTTTCCCGAGCTTGAAGGCAGGAATCTGGCGGCTGCGCAAGTAGCGGTAGAGTGTCCGCTGGGTGATCTTCAAATAGCGGCACGTCTCTTCCGCCGTCATGATTTCGCTCTTGGGCTCTTTGGCCATGGTAGAACCACAGTTGTAAATTGCTCATGGGCCTCACAAGACTCCCCGCGCTTTGTGCGGAGGGTAGGGGAAAACAGCGGATCTGTCAAGTGAAAATAGATGACAATCTCTGTCAGAGACTGTCAGTATCACCTGATTCCGACAGATCGGTTTGATCAGGCTCCATACCTCTTGACAAATCGTCGCCGAAGTCTTCGCCCATTTCTCGTCCCATCTTTCGCATGAACCGTTCCATGCTTTGTGGGTCGCTTTCGTCAAGATCACCGAGATTGCTGGGATCGGCAAGCGCCTCGATGCGGGCTTCCTCGGACTTCGGCGCCGCAAACCTGGACATCAGACGTTCGAGTTTAACGCTGCCACAGTGTTTGCAAGACAGTGCTGATTGCTTCGCGAGGCTCAGGACCAGAATCGTGTTCCGTTTCTGGCAGGCGAGGCAGCGATATTCGTAAATCGGCATGTCTCACACTCCGAAAGCCGTTAACGAAGACGGCGCGTGTTCAGCGAAAATATGATCGGGAACCAGGCTGGCATCGACCGTCCGGGCTAACGTCAGGACTGTCACCGAGGCGACTCCTACTTTTTTGAGTGCCTTGGCACATTCGTTGACGGTTGTTCCCGTCGTATAGACATCGTCGATCAGGAGAATGCGTTGATCGATGATTCCGCGAGGCTCGCGGACAGCAAATGTCTTGCGCAGATTTCGCAAACGGGCCCGACGAGACAGTGTGGTTTGAGGCTCTGTCGCGACCATACGCACCAGATTGTCAGCGGAAACCCGCCAGGTCAGGTGCCGCGCGATGTGATCAGCCAGTAACAGCGATTGATTGAATTCGCGAGCGCGGAGCCTGCCTTGGTGCAACGGCACGGGGAGCATGATGTCAAAGTCGAGATTCTTCGGCAAAGCTGCAATCATCAGATCAGCCAGTGGCCGAGCCAGCGCGACTTTCCCTCGATATTTAAATAGGCGAATGGCATGTTGCAGCGGCGGAACATAAGGGTATAGCGTCCAGGCCCGTTCGTACGCCGGAGGGTGCTTCTCACAATCTTGGCAGTGGCGATCCGGCGTATAAGAGGTTGCGGATTCCGAGACGAACGGTTGATCACAACGCGCACAAGAGGGCTGGCGAAACGGGGCAATGCGGTACCAGCAAGCTTGACAAAAGAAAGGAATTGGGTCGGTGCTGAGTGGACGTCCACAGGCGGCGCATTCGACCGGTAACAGGAATCGTAGAGCTTCGCGGTAGAGCCCGAATATTCGGCCTGCCATACCGACATAATCCATGATGAACGACTCCCAAGCGGATGATGCGGTCGAGGGAATCTTCTAAGAGAAGACGTCGGTGCTGTCAAGGTTGTGGCTCCGTAAATGGTTGTGATATACGAGGACAGTTCGATATGGTCAAGCTTGATCAGGTGTCAAAAACCTTCGACCGTGGCGGGGTGACGGTCACGGCATTGGATCGTGTGACGGTTGAAGTCTCCGCGGGTGACTTCTGTGCTTTCATCGGTCCCAGCGGGTGTGGGAAAAGCACATTGCTGAATCTGGTCGCAGGGTTGGATCATCCGACCTCCGGAGCGATCATCCTCAATGGCAGGCCAACCGACCGGTTTTCGAGCAACGAATGGACTCACGTGCGGCGTGAGTGGCTGGGCCTCGTTTTTCAGGCGTTCCACCTCGTCCCCGGGCTGACCGCGGCAGAAAATGTGGCGTTCCCCCTCCTCTTGCGCGGAGAACGTGGCGCGGCAGTGCGGACACGGGTTGATGAGGTACTGGAACTGGTCGGCATGACTCATCGCCAGAACCATCGTCCCGGTGAACTCTCGGGTGGCGAGCAGCAGCGGGTGGCGGTCGCCAGAGCTATGGTCCATCGCCCCCGCGTGATTCTCGCGGACGAGCCGACCGGGAATTTGGATTCTCAGCATGGAGGGGAAATTGTCACGTTGCTACGCACCTTAGTGACGCACTTTCGACTGACCGTGCTACTTGTCACCCACAGTGCCGCCGCCGCGGAGGCCGCCGATTACACCTGGACGATGCGGGACGGGCGCCTTATCACCAAAACATCCCAACGACCTGTGCCGGTGGAAGCCTGATGGATCTGTCGACAACGATCGCCGGTGTGAAATTCCCCAGCTGCTTCATGAATGCGTCGGGTGCCTTGTGCGTGACGCGAGACGAACTTTTGGCCTTGGGTCGATCACGTGCCGGTGCGATCGTGACGAAATCGATGACCGCCGAGGCCAGGGAGGGGAATCCTTCTCCGCGCTATTACGGGTTTCCCGGTGGATCGATCAATTCCATGGGGCTCCCCAATCTTGGGTACAAAGCCTATGCCGCATTAATTCCTGAACTCAAGCGGTGTGGGAAACCCGTGATAGCCAGCGTGGCAGGACTCTGCGAAGAAGACTTCCCGACGATTGCCCAGGTGATCAATGCGAGCGGGCCTGATCTGATCGAGGTAAACCTTTCCTGCCCGAACATTCCTGGCAAACCGCAGATCGGTTACGATGCCGAGGCTTCCGAACGGCTCCTCAAGCGTCTGCGGAAAATCATTACCGTCCCGATGGGCGTCAAGCTCCCGCCCTACTTTGATCCCGCACATCACAAGATAATGGGAGATGTGATCGGTCGGTGTAGCGTTGATTTCCTGAATCTGATCAACTCCGTCGGGAACGGTCTCGTCGTCGATCCGGAGCGCGAAGCGGCAGTGATCAAACCCAAAGGCGGGTTCGGTGGACTCGGCGGGGCCATGATTAAACCGGTCGCGCTCGCAAATGTCCGGGCCTTTTGGAGGATTTTCGAGGGACGCATGCCGATCATCGGTACTGGCGGCGTTATGGATGGAGTGGATGCGTTCGAACATTTCTTGTGCGGGGCGTCTGCCGTTCAGATTGGAACAGTGCTGGTAGAGGAAGGGATCGAGGTGTTTGGCCGCCTTGAAATGGAGTTGACTGCTCAACTCACCAAAAGGGGATATCGGGCACCAGCGGACTGTCGCGGGAAGTTGAGGGAGCTTTAAAACTATTTGGCCCCGAAGTTCTTCGAAAGCAAGCCCATCTGCAGGGCTCGTCTGAGCAATTGCGCCACGTTGCGGACTTCCAACCGTCGCATCAGGTTGAAGCGGTGAACTTCGACCGTTCGAACGCTGATCTCCAGCAAAGTTGCGATCTCGCGGTTGGTATGGCCGAGTGCAACAAGGCGGAGAATGTCCCGTTGACGGGGTGTCAGCTGTTCGATCGCAGCGTCTTCTGGCATGGGCTGGTGTTTGTGTTGGGCGGCGGCACTGGCTCCCACAGGGCTGTTCCTCCGAATTCAATGGCTGGAAGGCAGTCTAGCAAAGGTGGGTAACTCTGTAAACGAAACTACTAATTTGTGCAGGGCCACGTATTAAGGCGAAATTAGTTTGCTCCGTGTCGTGCGGATGTTTGCTCGCTTCCCGCCATCGATGCTGATTTCCGGTATCTTATGATCCTTTCAACCAGTCTTTTTTGGATACTGTTCCGTACCCATTTCGCGCAGCGCCCCTTTCGGGTCGTGCTCAGCCTCGTGGGAGTGTCGTTGGGAGTTATGGCGTCAGTGGCCATCACGACGGCGAACGTCGACGTCCTTCGTTCGTTCGAAGAGGCGGTCACCGCGGTCGCTGGGCCGGCGACGTTGGAAGTGCTTGGGGGAGATCTCGGAGTCGATGAAACAGTGATCACAACGGTGCGGGCAGTTCCAGGAGTGGTGACTGCCGTCCCGGTGATCGAGGACAGTGTCGTGATGGTGCAGGGGGCGCGTCGGGGTGAAGCGGCGCAGCTGTTTGGGTTGGACTTGATTGCAGAGGTCGGTACGCGCGGCTTTCGGCTTCACACAGCGGGAAATCAAGAGGCGTTAGAGCAACTGCTGGCTTCCAATACGGCCTATCTCGGACCAAAACTGGCTGAAGACTGGCACCTTACCGTCGGAAGCCCGTTCGAAGTGATGGCTGGCGGCCGGCTCGTGCGGTTGCAAGTGGGGGGGCTGCTTCACGGCGAAACAACTCGCTCTTCCGTCTGGGATCGGGCAATGCTTATGGATATCGCTGCTGCGCAGGTACTGTTCGGATCGATCGGGCAGTTGGACCGAATCGATGTGATTACAACACAGGACCGCCCCGTCGAAGACGTTCAAGCTGCCTTGCGAGCCGTGTTGTCCCCACACCTGATCGTCCAACGACCGACCCAACGAACGAAGCAGGTCGAACAGATGGTACGGTCGTTCCAGCTCAACGTGCGCGTGTTGAGTTGGGTGGGGCTGCTCGTGGGCACCTTCCTCATTTACAACACGACGGCCTTTATGGTGGCTCGACGACGGCGTGAGATCGGGATCTACCGCGCGCTCGGCATGACGGAACGACGAGTCGCTTCACTATTTCTCGCCGAGGCCGGATTTCTAGGGATGGTTGGCGGAGTCACCGGAGGAATCTGTGGGGTCCTGCTGAGCCGGAGTCTGATTTCTCTGGTCAGCCGGACGATCTCGGATCTCTATGCGCCGGTCTCACCGAGCACTTCAGCGCTGGTCTTCGATCACCACCAATGGTGGTCGCTCACCCAGGGGATTCTCCTGGGTATGATCGTTTCGATGATCGGGGCGTGGGGACCGAGCCTGGATGCGAGCCGGACCATTACGGTTCGAGCCTTGGCTCCGGGGGATTACGAAGTGACGCAGCAATTGCGGCTCTCACGATTCGCATGGACCGCCGTCATCCTCGCTTGTTTCGCGGGGGTCTTGTCGTTGCTGAATCCTGTTGGCGGACTTCCGGTATTTGGATATCTCGCGACGTTGTGTCTGTTGGCGGGGCTCGCCTGCGCTGCACCGGTCTGTATTCAAGCGCTTGGATTTCGTCGTCGACGTAACCAAGCAGTCTTACTTGGGCTTGGGGGCAGCCTGAGGCTGATCGCCATCGACCATGCGGCGCGTCACCCCGGCCGCAATGGTGTAACAGTCTCGGCCTTGATGGTCGGGTTGGCGATCATGATTGGTGTTGTGGTGATGGTACGGAGCTTTCGCCAGACAGTGCAAATCTGGGTCAGTGAAACCGTGATCGCGGATATGGTCGTGGCTCCGCCGGCTTGGTTGCACGGTCGACATGCGGGTCAGGCATCCCGGGCACTACCGGGAGCCTGGGCTGCCAAGCTGGCATCGATCGACGGGGTAGCGGCAGTCGATACCTATCGCGATGTGCACGTGGATGTGCAGGGCCAGTCGGTTGCACTCATCTCGAGAGACCTTCGGCTTCATGCCGAGCGCAGTCGCTATCTCGTGATCGAGGGCGATTCAGCTACTGTGCTACGACGTGCCGCCGAGACTGGCGGGGTCTTGGTGTCGGAGGTGCTCGCCAACCGACTCGGTGTCCGGGAGGGATTGTCCGTTGCCGTCACGACGCCTTCTGGCGTCAAGAACGTGCCGATCGTGGCAAGGTTCTATGATTACGCGACTGATGGTGGAAAGATGGTCATGGATCGGGCTCTGTATCAGACCCTCTGGCATGACGACCGCGTGACCGTCTTCCCGATCTATTTGCGCACAGGGGCCGATGGGGATGCGATTCGCCGGTCGCTTACACAACGACTGGCGGTGGACGAACGAGAGAGCTTCTCGCCGCTTGTTATCAGCAACGCCGAGTTGCGTCGCGAGATTCTCGACATCTTCGACCGAACCTTCGTGCTGACGTATGTGCTCGAAGCCATCGCGGTCTTGATTGCCGTGTTGGGGATCGTGAATACGCTGGTCACCGCGGTGTTGGAACGGCGGCGGGAGTTAGCCACATTGCAAGCGATCGGCGCAAGTCCCGCTCAGGTCAAACAATTGGTGCTGTGGGAAGCGGCATATCTCGGCCTGCTTGGAGCGGTGCTCGGGGTAATAGGGGGAGTGCTGCTGGCGGTCGTGCTCATCAAGGTCATCAATAGACAATCCTTTGGCTGGACGATTCAGATGACAGTCCCGATCGACGTTCTGGCACAGGCCGTCCTCTTAGCGCTTGGAGCGGCACTCATAGCAGGGTACTGGCCAGCCCACTGGGCTGCTCATCAACCAGTCGTGGAGGGGCTACGAGAGGAATAACAAAACCTTACGGCTTGATGTCCAACCATTCCCGCACGTTGCATTCCGTGCATTGCCCGAGAACCGCCTGGATCTGCTCCTTTTGATCGCATCCCTTGAGTTCATCTAAAAGATTTGTGCGCATCTCATACAAGTTAGCGGGATCGTGAGCGAAAGGCAGCACACCAACAGCGCCGATCTTCCCTTCCCGAAGAAACCGGATCGCGCTGATTGCTTGTGAGACATCCTCTGAGCGCCACCGTATGGCCTTCACATGATCATGGGCAGTCTTGAGAGGAATATGAACGGTAGGCCCTACGAGAGCGATTCTGGCGTGATCCAGGTCAAGTTCCTGCGATTTGATCGTGATAAGCGCAAACCACTTTTCAAGTCGATCGACGCATTGAGCAAGGAGTTCATCGTGTCTCAACGGGTCCTTTCCAGCGGCGCGAGGATGGCCAAGGTTCAGGTGTAGCAGCGAGAATCCGACGAGAGCCAGGCATGTGAACATTCGCTGGATGGTGCGTCGCAACGGAACTTCTCCTAGGAGGTGAATACCCTTCGAAGGTACGAAGCACTTCGCATCAGACAGAAGAAAATCCCGGGGATGTTTCAGCCCGCCACCGGATGCCGGTAATCGACCTCGATTGCAAAACCCAAGTCCTCAATCATGCTCCAGACTTCTGGAGCCGGCTGGCCGGGCGTCGTCAGGTAGCCATTCACAAAAACGGAGTCAGCCGGGTAGAGCGCCAGCGGCTGAAGGCTGCGGAGATTATGCTCCCGTCCGCCGGCGATGCGGATTTCAGTTCGTGGGTGGAGGAACCGGAACAAGCATAGAACTTTAAGGCATCGTTGCGGAGTAAGATGACGGCAATGTTCCAAGGGTGTCCCCGCGACAGGATGAAGGGTATTCACCGGAATCGAATCGGGCCTCACGTCCCGCAGGGCCATTGCCAGGTCAATGAGATCCTCATCTTTCTCGCCCATCCCGACGATGCCGCCAGAGCAGATTTCGAGACCAGCGGCTCGGGCGTTTCGGATCGTGCTGAGCCGATCCTGAAACGTATGTGTCGTGCAAATTGAAGCGTGATAGGCTTCGCTGGTGTTCAGGTTGTGGTTCACGCGATCCACACCGGCGGCCTTCAGCCGCCTGGCCTGAGCTTCATTCATGAGACCGAGAGAACAACAAATCTGAATGGGAAGGTCTTGCTTGATGGATCGCACGGCTCCGGCGATTTCATCGATCTCGCGGTCTAAAGGACTCCTGCCGCTGATGACAATGCAATACCGCTGGGCCTTCGAGGCGGCAGCCTGTCGCGCTCCTGCGATCATCTGTTCCTGGGGCAATAGATTGTAGCGTTCGATGGGTGCGGTGGAGACAGCCGACTGCGAACAGTAGTGGCAGTCTTCCTGGCAAGCCCCGCTCTTCGCGTTCATCAACATTTGAAGACGAACGGTCTTCCCAAAGTAGCGGGAACGGACGGTGAAAGCGGCCTGGAGAAGCGTGAGCAATTCGTCGTCCGGCGTATCCAAAACGGCCTGACATTCCGAACGACTGAGCCGTTCGTCGAGGAGGGCTTTGTTTGCTAACTGTTGATAGTCGACCATCAACGGCTCCTTCGCACGCTATGGAATGACGGAACTGCGATTCTTGGATAACGGACGGGACGTGGGGAACCTACACGGTTTCGAAGGGAGAAGCAATGCCTTGGTAGGGGACTGTGCGCACCGGTGTTGGACGGTCGTCTGGCCCCCCGGTCGCTTGGGCGCTCTCAGGTCCGGGCAGCGAGACGAAGGTATTCCAGTTCCCGCAGCGCCGGCACCGGCCGGCCCATTCGACCGATTCCTGCTGGCACGCGGTGCACACGTAGGGGACGACGACGCGCTTCTTGAAATGGAGGGCTTTTTTCAGTTCGATGACGGCCTGTTCCATGTGCTGCTTTCGCAAGAACAGGTTGGCCATGATTTTATGGTAGTCCATCATCTGATCCTGCGGACCCTCAATCGTTGAGAGTAGATCGAACGCTTCGTCGATCATTTCGAGCCGGTAGTAGAGTTTGCCCAGGTAGAATTGCAAGGCGGTGTTATGAGGATCCTGCTGAAGGGCCTCTTGGTAGATCCGGATTATTTCACTGGGCTCACCCTGCTCGAGAAAAAACTCTTCGAGCCGATGCAGGATGATGATGCTGCGGGTTTTGGCATAGACCTTCTTGAGAATTTCGACTGCGTCCTTCGTTTTACCTTCGCGGATTAGGATCTCGCCGAGCCCGATGTACGCCGGAAGAAAGGTGCGATCCTTTTTGATGGCGCCGCGGAAATAGCGCCGGGCCTTGTCCGGATGTCCTCGTTCGAGCAACTGGCGTCCGACTTCGTACATGCACCCGGTCAGGAGATGAGTTTCGGTTCGTCGCTCCGATTCGGGTAGAGGCGCCTTCACCAGTCGGTGCTGGATCTCAAGCGCGTCGCTCCATTTCTCCAATCTGATGAGAAGATCGCGCTTTCGAATCAGAGCCGTCAGGTTGTCCGGCTCGATCTTGAGGATTCGGTAATAGGCTTGGAGCGCATCCTCATAACGTTTGGCGCCTTCCAAATCCTTCGCCAATTCCAGCAGGACCTCGATATTCCGGTCGTCGATTCGATTGGCGTGCTGGTGCAAGCGGATCGCCTCGGCGAAGTTGTTCTCTGAACGATAAATATTGCCGAGCCAAAGCAGCGAGTCGGTCCGATTCGGGTCCATGGCCAGCGCTTTCTCGAACAACCCGATGGCATCGGCTGTACGTTTTGACATAAAGGCGTGAGTTCCCTCGCGATGGAGGGCGTCAAGTTTTTCTCTGCGCCGAAGTATTCTTGTGTTACGCCAATTCCCGATCACATGCACGGTTTGACGCATGCCGACGGCGAACGCCACAAGGACGGCTCCGACGGCCATGGAAAAGACGACCAAGGTCACAGGGCTGAGTTCGAATTGAATTGACGGCCCTGTCCGAATCGTAAGGGTTCCGGGATTAAGTTCTCGGAAATAGCTGTAGACAAAGATGCCTGTGCTGATCAGGAAAATAGTGACGAGAAGTCGCAGCATGTCATCAGACCTGCTTCGTCGCGCGCGTTTTCCGTACTTGTCGAACCCATGGTGTCGTCATCGGCCGTGAGACCGATTCGTCCGGCACACGAACACGCTTGGCGTCGGCCCACAGCCGTTCCAACGAGTAATGCTGGCGAATATCGTGACGAAAAATGTGAGCGACGACATCGCCGAAATCGATCAGAACCCACGGTGAAGAGGCGGTCCCTTCAATGCTCAACGGAGCGGAACCGGATGAGGACAAGATACCATCCACATGATCGGCAATGGCACGAGTCTGCCGGTCAGATTCCGCTGAACCCAGGACCAAGTAGTCGGTGACAGAGGTCAGTTTCGCAACATGGAGGACAACGACATCCGTGGCCTTTTTGTCGAGCATTGCCCTTGCGACGGCGAGGGCAGTGGCCTTCGATGTTCGTGCGATCGGTGTCCCCTCAGTAAAGATGATGCTGAATTATATAAGATTCTACGGATGGCGGCAACAGATTCGTCACCGGCTGGCTCTGTCGTACTCTGTTCCTGATATCCGAAGCAGAGACAGGGGTTGGAGGAAGATGGACACAGATGAGCTGTTGATGTGGGAGCGGGACGTCGAGCCTCGACCTCCGCCCTTCATCCAAGTCACCGAGCGGTTCTTTCGGAATCGCTGGAAGCAGGGTTATGCGTGTCAAAGATTGGAAGGAGATGCCTGGTCGTGAAATCACCACGAACGAACAGAGGGTCAGGAGTGTTGCTGGTTCCCTCCAACTCGGAAAGTCCAAGAACGCGTCGAGACCGATAAGGAAAAACAGGCTCGTCCCTGGGCCGTATTGCTGTCGCAATGCTCGAATGGTGTCGAGCGTGTAGGACTTGCCGGGACGATTGATTTCTACGGTTGAGACAGCGAAGGTGGGATCGGAGGCAATAGCCAGACGGACCATTTCATATCGGTCCTTGGCCGAAGCCAATGTCCCTACAGGCTTATGTGGAGGATCTCCGGTGGGAATGAAGAGAATTTGGTCGAAGCCGAGCAGGTCCTGCGTCTGTCGCGCAATGGCCAAATGGCCGTTGTGGACGGGGTTGAAGCTGCCTCCCAGTAGCCCAACACGTGTGAGACCCAAGAGTTCAGTGCCGGGCGCGACGGAGGGAGGTTCAGAATCATCAGAAATCATCGCTCAGCACTAGAGAATCACAAGATTATCGCGGTGGATCACTTCCTCATACTCTTGGGGACCGATCCGCGAGTGAATCTCAGCCGTCTTCAGCCCTTTGATTTGCGCGAGCGTATCGGAGGAGAAATTCACCAACCCTTTAGCAAACTCCTTGCCATCGCGATCAGTACAACTGACTGGATCGCCGGCGTCGAAGGAGCCAGTAACACCGAGAATGCCGGATGCCAAAAGGCTCTTTCCCCGACGGGTTAGGGCTTCGACCGCTCCTTCGTCAAGAGTGAGGTGTCCACGGGCGCGCAAGGTAAACGCGATCCAATGTTTGCGACTGGTCAGGCGACGTTCTTTTGCGGAAAAGAGTGTACCGCCTGCTCCACCGGACAAGGCCATGGGCAGGAGCCCCGGTTTCTCTCCGTTGAGGATCAGAGTGGCAACACCGTACTCACCGACTTTTTTTGCGGCTCGGATCTTTGTGGCCATTCCGCCAGTGCCTTCGAACGTGCTCGACATTCCCGCTCGCTGCTCGATGTCGCTGGTAATCTCCGGGACCACCGAGATCAATGTCGCCGCCGGATTTTTGCGAGGATCGTCCGTAAAGAATCCCTCCACATCGGACAAAATGACGAGCAGATCGGCGTCCACTAAGTGGGCGACGTCAGCCGCCAGCGTATCGTTATCACCTACCCGAATTTCGTCCACCGCCACGGTGTCGTTTTCATTGATGATAGGAATGACGCCGAAGCCGATCAGCGCTGTCAACGTGTGCCGGGCATTCAGAAAACGGCGCCGGTCGGTCAGATCATGATGAGTGAGCAGAATCTGCGCCACTTTGACTCCGCATCGCTCGAAGGATTTTTCGTAGGCCCACATCAGCCGGCTTTGTCCAACAGCTGCTGCGGCCTGTTTCACGGGAAGACTCTTCGGATACTCCTTCAAGCCCAGCTTCTTGATGCCGGAGACAATGGCACCGGATGAGACGAGGAGAATCTCTCGCCCTCCACTCCGAAGGGTCGCGATATCATCGGCAAGTCGGTCGATTTGGTCAGGGCGTAGTCCTGACTCTCGAGAGGCTACGAGGCTGCTCCCGAGTTTGATGACGATCCGCTTGGCGTGGCTCAGGAGTTCGTCTCGCATGGGGCATTTCTCAGGCTCTCGACCTGTTGTCCAACGTATGTCACTAATTCCGTCAGCCCATCTCTTGTCGCGGCTGAGATGGGGAAATACTTGTACCGATGGCGTTTGCAGAAGGTCTGCAATTGATGGAGACGTGTGCCATCACCCGTGATGTCGATCTTGGTCCCCACCACGGCGAACGGGCGCTCGGCCAGTGTTTCGTCATAGGCAAGGAGTTCCTTGCGCATGACCTCGAAGCTCGTGACGGGATCATCGGGAGCCCATTCCGAGACATCGATCAGGTGAAGCAGAAAGGAAGTGCGTTCGATGTGGCGGAGAAATTGAAATCCCAGACCTTTGCCTTCATGAGCCCCCTCGATAAGGCCTGGAATATCCGCCACGACAAATGAGCGATCATTCCCCCAGCGGACTACGCCGAGGTTCGGGGTCAACGTCGTGAACGGATAGTCGGCGATCTTCGGGCGCGCCGCAGAAATCGCAGCGATCAAAGTGGACTTGCCGGCGTTGGGAAAACCGACGAGCCCCACATCGGCAAGCAGTTTCAGCTCGAGTCGGAGCCAGCGTTCTTCTCCATCCGTTCCCGTTTCAAAATGGGTGGGGACGCGATTCGTCGAGGTTGCAAAATGGCTGTTCCCACGGCCGCCTCGTCCGCCGTGTGCTCCCACGAAAGCATCACCGGGTGCGACCAAATCCGCGACCGCCTCGTTTGTGCTATCGTCATACACCACCGTGCCGATCGGGACTGCGAGGGCGATGTTTTCCCCTCTCCTCCCGGAGCAGTTCGAGCCGCCGCCCGGTTCACCATCCTGAGCTTCATACTGCTGTTGGTAGCGCAGGTCCAGGAGCGTCGTCAATCTGGCTGAAGCCATCAACACGACATCTCCTCCATGGCCCCCATCGCCTCCGTCAGGCCCCCCTCGCGGGACGTATTTCTCCCGACGAAAGCTGCAGGCCCCGTCGCCTCCACGGCCCGCTTTGACGAAGATCCGAACTTCATCGACAAACATGAGGGCCGTCCATTACGAAATGATCCCATCTAGAAGCGAGACAGTATACCCCACTTCGCGCGAGAGCTGCGCGCGTTTCCCCGCTGTTTAGGAAACAGACTCTGTTAACAGAATGATGAGAACGTGGCTTACGAACTTGCAGGGGCAGGATAAACGCTCACTCTTTGGCGTGCGCGACCACCTTCAAACTTCACGACCCCTTGAATGAGGGCGAAGAGAGTATGATCCTTGCCCAGTCCCACGTTGAAGCCGGGAAAGAATTTCGTCCCACGTTGACGGACGATGATTGCCCCAGCCTTGACAGTTTCACCGCCATAGGCTTTGACTCCGAGATATTGAGGATTGCTGTCTCGCCCGTTTCGTGATGATCCGCCACCTTTATTTGTTGCCATGACATGTCCTCGCTAGGCTGTTTCGATGCCGGTAACGCGCAGTCGTGTAAATCCCTGCCGATGCCCACGGGTCCGGCGATAGTTCTTCCGCCGGTGCTTTTTAAAAACCGTGATCGACCTGGTCCGACCCTGGCGAATAATCTCAGCGGTAACCTTTGCACCAGTGACCAACGGTTGACCTATAACAACACCCTTGTCGCCATGGATGAGCCGCACGTGCTTCAATTCGATCGTTCCCCCGACGTCACCGGGGAGGCTCTCTACCTGCACCTGTGCTCCCGGCTCAACTCGATACTGTTTTCCGCCTGTCTCAATGATCGCGTACATGCTTTTTGCGCCTCCTCACGAAAAAACCTATATATCATAGGGACTTGAAGTATGTCAACGCAGCAGCCGCATCCCCGATCAGCTGGTCAGTCTCACGTAAGCAATTCTGAACCCCTACCAAAGGGCTAACCTGTTTGTGGGCTGTCGAAGCACGGTGTATCTGGGTATAGTCCAACTCGGTACGTCAAGATGCCGGGGGTATGGTCTGATGAATGAAATGACCAAACCGTATCAGCAGAAGAAAGTAACACAATTTATCTTAAGACCTTTCCGTCGAATTCCTACGTGGTGTGTCGTTCATTACCTTGGCGGTGAATTCATCGGAAAGGGCATCATGACGAACTTGTCTCAATCCGGTATGCGTGTCCAAGGGGACCATACGGTGACGCCCGGCATGCAGATCGCGATTCGGTTGATCTTTGCCGAGAACGGAAGTTCCCTTCAGATCGAGCGGGCTACGGTTCGGTGGGTAAACGGGTATGACTTCGGTCTCGAATTCGAACGCATCGCTCCAATGGCCTCGAAGCAAATCGCTCACGTCATCCGCACGAATGGTCGGTCGATTCACGCTCCTTTTTATTCTGTTTGATAACGCCTGGACTCAATGTCGCGCTGTGTCTACCGGTTTGCTTGACGCTTCTTCCGGCCCGCTGCTATAGTCCGCTCACGTACTCCCACATTTTTTTGTCACGATCTTAATGCTCGAACCAAGTGCCAAAATATGGATGGATGGTCGGTTCGTGAATTGGGCGGATGCCAACGTCCACGTGCTGACCCATTCGCTTCATTACGGCCTTGCTGCGTTCGAAGGGTTGCGGTGCTACAAGGGGAAAACCGGGTCAGCGATCTTCAAACTCCGCGAACATGTCGATCGGCTGTTCGAGTCTGCGCACATCGGCATGATGCAGATTCCCTACGACAGGAAGCAGGTGGCGGATGCGATCGTCGAGACTGTCCGTGTGAACCACTTGGACGCCTGCTACATTCGTCCTCTGGTATACATCGGCTATGGTGCGATGGGGGTCTATCCCGTTGAGAATCCCATCAAGCTGGCGATCGCCGCCTGGAAGTGGGGTACCTATCTTGGTGACGACGCCTTGGCGAACGGAATGCGTGCCCGGGTCTCTTCTTTCACTCGGCACCATGTCAATGTGTCGATGACACGGGGAAAAATTTCCGGCTACTACGTGAATTCGATTCTGGCGAAACGCGAAGCCAAAATAGACGGGTATGATGAAGCCATTCTCTTGGATCCCGAGGGTTATGTGTCTGAAGGGACAGGGGAGAACATCTTCATCGTACGGAGGGGGCAGATTAAAACGACTCCCCTCACTTCCATCTTGGAAGGCATCACAAGAAATGCTGTGATCGATCTGGCTCGGGAACAGCAGATTGCGGTCCTCGAGGAACGGTTCACGCGCGACGAGATGTATATTGCCGATGAAGTGTTCGTCACGGGCACGGCGGCCGAACTCACACCGGTCCGTGAAATTGATAACCGTCTCATTGGAACCGGAAAACCGGGCCCCATCACTCTAGCTCTTCAAAAGCGGTTTTTTTCGATCGTGCGCGGGGAAGATCCTACCCATGAGTCCTGGCTGACTCGCGTCTAGCAGAATATGGAAGAGCCGCCAGTTACACCTGCCGAGTTTCGACGAGTTTGGAGTGGAGGGCTGTTTCTTGTCGTTCGGTTCTCGTCGTACGCTCTCGAAGCGCTTCTGACCTAGCCCCCTTAATCCGGTCCACCCTGTATGTTAGGGTCGGGCCAAAAGGAGGGCCATATGCCACGTTTCCGTCACACCGTCGAACAGATCCTCGCCAAATTGCGTGAAGCCGAAGTCGCCCTGAGCAAGGGCCAG
>DASPUC010000030.1 GCA_035623075.1 Nitrospiraceae bacterium
GCCGGCCATCGTGAGAGCGGCGTTCTTCGATTCCGGTGGACGGAAGGCCGTGACTCCGTTCGAGATGACCTCTACCCCAGTGAGCGCCGTACAACCGGAGGAGAACGCCCTCAGCAGCAGAAACAACGAGACGGTTTCAACTCCAGCCTGCGCATCGACATTCTGTGGAGTGACCGGATTCACCCGGCCGGACAGGAATTGATAGGCTCCAACTCCTAACATCAATAGGAGCGAGCCGATAAATAAATAAGTTGGTACAGCAAACACCTTTCCCGACTCACGAACTCCCCGCAAGTTGACGAGCAACACGATCAAAATGGCAAAGACTCCGAGCGCAGTCCGATGGGGAAACAGCGCAGGAATGGCCGAGGTGATGGCCGCAATGCCGGCGGCGACGCTGACGGCGACGGTCAGGACATAATCGATCATCAGCGACGCAGCGGCGGTCAGCCCGGGCCATTCGCCGAGGTTCGATTTCGAGACGATATAGGCGCCGCCGCCTTCTGGGTATTCGAAAATGATTTGGGAGTAGGACAGTGTCAAAATCGCGAGCAGGAGGACGATCATCATACTGATAGGGATCGAAAAATGAGCGAAGGCCAAGCTCACTGGAATCAACACCAGGAGAATCTCCTCCGTGGCGTAGGCGACCGAGGACAGGGCGTCGGAAGAAAATACGGCGAGAGCCAGGCGTTTTGAGAGCCGTTCGTGCACCGCCTGAGCAGTTTTGAGAGGGTTCCCGACGAGCCAACGCTTGACGAGCATGCGAAGATTATCGCACAAACCGCGCGATTACGTGAATATTCGTGAATATTATTGAGGGCTCGGGAACTATGGGTCAAAAGGCTCAGGCGAGAAAGCCGGCAATGTGACTGTTTGGGGAGATTTTCCAGAGGTGCTGCGGGCGTGTCGGCATGCCACCAATTGGTGGTAGGTGCGGATTTCCAGGGGATTGACAGAGTCTCGGAACTTGAGTATCTTCCCTATTCCGTTTATTGAAAAAAATACCTCTTCGTCCATATGACGAAGGCTGTACCTTCATCGAGGAATCCTTCGGTCGTCATCTAGGTTCAACGGGTTCGGATTCGTTTCACTCTTTACATCAAGGAGGCCGGTCCATGTTTTCCCACCACAAACAAAGGGTTTGTGTTTCCACCCGTACGCTCGGCGCGATGGCAGCTGTGGCCCTGCTTTGGGCTCCGCTTGCATCGGCTGAAACTACATCCCACCAGGAGCAGGCGACGATCCCACAGCATGTGGCGATGAATCACCAGCTTCCTGGCTGGGCGGAGCAGCTCAAGGGACAGACAATCATCGAGGACACGATGGCGGGAAAGAGCGATCGTGCCGCGATGGTCGAGCAGCAGCACCAGCGCGTCATGCAGCACATGACCCATGACCCGCAGGTGCAGGGCGTCAACACCGGTATGTACAACACCCAGTCCATGATGCACCAGTATGGTGCCGGCGGGCAGGACATGCTGCTTGTGTCCGATCCCCGCGTTGAACCGGTGTCCACGACGAATGGCGGTAAGTGCCCAGCCACGGCCCCGGTTAAGCAATACAATGTGTCCGCGATCAACGTCGAGATCACTCTGAATCAATGGCTCGACTTCTATCCCGGGTACATGTACGTGCTCGACGAGAACCTCGACAAGGCTCGTGCAGAAGAGACCAAGAACAAGGAAGCCCGTGATAAGGAAGGGTACGATCCAGGTGCCGTAATTCCTGGAGTGCAGGCCCAGTGGATTCAACCGCTCGTGATCCGCGGCAATCAGGGCGACTGCGTCAAGATCAAGCTGTCCAACAAGCTCGAAGAGGGCGGTGGACCAGTCAGTTTGCATATCCACGGTTCCAGCATGGTAGTCAGCGCCACCGGCGCGGCTGCCACCACGACCAACCCCGATTCGATCGTCGACGAAAAGAAGAGTGTCGATTTCGAGTGGTACATCAGTCCGACCACGCAGGAAGGAGTTCGCCAGTTCCATACCTATAGCCAGGACCGTGAATTGACCGTGATGGGCCTGTTCGGAGCCTTTGTCGTGGAACCGCGGGGTTCAAGCTATCTGGAGCCATTGGGTTCAGGTGATGCGGCCCCCGCCAATAGCGGCTGGCAGGTCATGATCAAGAACGGGTCCGGTCCGGACTTCCGCGAGTTCGTACTGATCTATCACGAAGTCGGCGACGAAGCCTTCCGCCCGGTCAACAAGAAGGGCGACTTCTTGCCGCAGCGCGATCCGTTGACCGACGCCTATCGTCCCGGCGGCCGTGCGATCAACTATCGTAGCGAGCCGTTCGGCATCAACAACATGCATGTGCAGCACGAATACTTCGGCTTTGAAGACGAGTCGATGGGCTACAGCTCCTATACCTTCGGCGACCCGTCCCCGACGATTCCCCGTTCCTATATGGGTGACCCGGCCAAGTTCCGCTTGGTTCACGGCGGCTCGGAAGTCTTTCATTCGCACCATCCTCATGGTGGAACCATCCGATGGCCGCGCAGCCCGCGGGCGATCGATGATATGAATCTCTGGGCCACAGCGGTGAACGGCCCGGTGAAGTATCCCGTGATCCGTGCCAAGACCGACCGTGTTGACGTCGAAGTCATCGGACCGTCCGAAGCGCTGGATCTCGAGACCGAGTGCGGTTCCGGACTCTGCCAGCAATTGGCGGGCGACTTTCTGTTCCATTGCCATGTCGCGCACCACTATGTCGCAGGCATGTGGGGCTACTGGCGTGTCTATAACACGCTGCAAGTCGGTGACATGCGGAACGACGTCATGCCGGACCTGCGCGAGCTGCCGGATCGGAAAGGTCGTATCAAGGCGCCAGTGAGTTCCGACAAGCTGATCGGCCAGACCGTCGATTGGTTCGGCAAGCAGTTCACGATCATTGAAAAGGGCAAGAGCAACTGGAACACGAACCCGGCCACGATTACCGTCAAGGATTGGGTGTCGATGCAGTTGCCGACGCCGGGGAAGCCTGGTCACAAGGACGACGAGAAAGGCCAGATTGTCTCCTACGACGCGACGGTGTTGGACTGGACGTGGGAGGGCAATCGTGCGATGAGCGAGAAGGAGAGCACGACAGACAATCCCAAATACAAGTCCACGCACCCAGGCAAGCGGCATCCGATCATGTTTGAAGCATTGACCGGGAAAGTCGCGTGGCCCCACCTCACGCCGCACTTCGGCAAGCGCGTGATGTTCTCGCCGAACCACGTGGGTGCACCCTGGTTGGAGATGATCCGTCGGGAAGCCAGCGGCGACGAGAGCAACGATCAGGCAAGGCCAGGTGAGAACGGCGTGTGGAGTCTCTGTCCGGAGAACGCCGGACGGAAGGATTACAATGTCCATTTCATCAAGCTCCCGATCAAGATTGCCAAGGCACAGGGCAAAGAGCCACCCGTGATCGATCCGAACGGATTGATCTATGTACTTCACGAAGAAGAGGCGGCCATTCGTGCCAACGACGATCTGAAATATCCGTTGGTCGTGCGTGGCAACATCTATGACTGCGTCGATTGGATGCTGACGAGCGAGTGGGACGACGATGACTATACGAACTTCCAGTCGTCGAAGATCAACACGCATTGGCATTTCCTGCAGTTTGATAACCAGGCCTCGGACGGCGTGATTACCGGCTTCTCCTACGAGCAGTCGGTCCGGCCGTTCACGATGCTTGAGAAGAAAAATAAGAAAGGCTTGCCGCTTCCAATGAACACGGTGCTCACGGCACCGGCGAAGAAAGGTGGGAGCGCGCTCACCGTCAAGAATGCGGGCCAATATCACGTCGGCACGCTGATTCTGGTCGGGGCGGATAACGTGAAGGGGAACGAGGTTGTCCGTATCAAGGACATCAAGGGCAACACCATCACGCTCTCCAAAGGATTGAAGAACGACCATCCGGCGAACGACATCGTGACGGTCGAATTCGTCCGGCAACGGTTCTGGGTCGATGCTGACGTGGGAACGGTGTTCTGGCACGACCATGCGTTCGGCGCCACCACTTGGCCTCACGGGGGATTCGGCACCTTTATCGCCGAGCCGGTCGGGTCCACCTATCACGATCCGAAGACCGGGAAGCTCATTCGGAGCGGACCGATTGCAGACATTCGGACGGCCGAACCGGTGGGTCATGGCGTGAACAACAGCTTCCGTGAATTGATGGTGCAGGTGCACGACACGGTGCCCCACACCGTCAACATCGTGACCGCAGGCAATCCGCCAGGCCAGCCGGTTGAAGTGGCGCTCGAAGCAGGCAAGACCGTGTCGTTTATGATGCCGGAAAAGATCTATATGACGCCGATGCCGTTCTTGAACGGCGGGACGCACACTACCGGCAGTGGATTGAACTTCAGGGCGGGACCGATCGCACAGCGATTGGCGACGAACCCTGAAGCGTCTCAGATTTTCAACAGCGCCATTCATGGAGACCCCTATACGCCGCTGTTGCGCGCGTACGTGGGCGATACGATGGTATTCCGGCTTCTGCACACGCTCATGAACGAGACGATGACCTGGACGATCTCCGGCCATACGTTCTTGTCCGAGCGGTATGCAGGCGATGCGAACCGGAAGAACTCGATGCACATCGGCATCGCCGAACGGTACGATCTTGTCGTGCCGGAAGCGGGCGGGCCGAGGCATCAGGCCGGCGACTACATCCACTTCAACGGCCGGTCCTCCAAGTTCTCAGAGGGAGCGTGGGGGATCATCCGCGTCTACGACAAGGATCAAGCCGACCTGAAGAAACTGCCGGCCGGGTTCTCGATCAAGGGTGAGATGCCGAAGGCATTGCCGGTCTGTCCGGCCGACGCTCCGGTGAAGACCTATAACGTCGTGGCGATGGATTACCCTGCGATGAAGTTCAACGCGAAAGCACCCGAGGCGATCGAGGTGGACTTCGAGCGGAAGATCCTGATCACGAATCCCGAGGCGAAGATTTACGCGTTGGAAGAGGACGCGGCGAAGGTTGGCACTGCGGCGCAGCCGATGCCGTTGACCCTCCGTGCGAACGTCGGAGATTGCATCAAGGTTAGCCTGAAGAACAAGATGAAAGACAGCCGTGCCTCGTTCTCCGCCATCGGCCTCGCCTTCGATCCGAAAGATTCGTTGGGAGCCAATGTGGGGAACAACCAGGGCGATCAGACGATCGCTCCGGGCGGAGAACGGACCTACACGTACTATGCGGATCCGTTCATTGGGGAAACCACATCCTTGGTATGGGATTGGGGCAACGTGATGGTGAATCCGCGCAACGGACTGTTCGGCGCTATGGTGATCGGGCCAAAGGGCTCGAAGTACCGCGACCCCAAGACCGGTGCGGACATTTCCACCAAGAATGCCTGGGCCGCCGATGTCATTATCGATCGGTCGGTCCCAGGGAACGAGACGAGACCGAACTATCGTGACGTCGCGTTGTTCTTCCAGGACGAAGACAACATCATCGGCACGAGTTTCATGCCGTATGTGCAGAATGTCGCGGGTTTGACCGGTGTGAACTACCGGTCGGAACCCTATAAGTATCGCGAAGAGCAAGGCTGCTCGTTGGGCAAAGTGTTCCAGCCCTGCAAAGCTGATAAGCCGGAAGATCCGGCCACTCCGATCATTGAATCACATGCTGGCGATCCGGTCCGTATTCATGTGATTGGGGCGAGCAATGAGCAGAACGGAATGTTTAGCATCGAAAAGCATGAGTGGCCGATCGAGCCCTTCATGCGCGGCGCCGATCAGATCAGCGTCGTGGAGTTCTCCGGATCGGAAGTGTTGGATGCCTTCATCCCGTCCGCCGGGGGACCCTATCGACTGCCTGGCGACTATGTTTACAGCAATCAGCGGTTGCCGTACTCCCAGTCCGGGCAGTGGGGTTATCTCCGAGTGATGCCTGCCGGTGACCAACGGTTGTTGCCTCTTGCCGGCAGTGCTGCTGGAATGAAGAGCGCAGCTGTCGAACAGCCGGCGCAAGTCATTCCCATCGCGGTTAAGTAAAGCCGGACGCCCCCGCATCACACGGGGTGTGGGAGGAAGAGAGAGGGGGAGGCCGAAAGGCTTCCCCTTTTTCTTTGTACGGCTCATTTGATACCATGTTGAAAATCTTTTGCACCGATCAATCGGTCTAATTCGTTCTGGAGGGTATATGCGTGCGGCCGTGGTGTTTCTATGTGGATCGCTCTTGTTCGGAGCGGCACCGGTTTTCGCTTATGAAGAGATCCAAGTTTCGGATGGTGGTACCATCACAGGCAAAGTGACGATCACCGAAGGCAAACCTATTCCCAAAGGATTCAACCTGATCACGTTTCCTGATCCGGTCTACTGCGGGCGTATATCGACTGGAACCGGCTGGCGGATCCTCAAGGAATTTTCCGTGTCGCCTGATGGAGACCTCAAAGATGCGGTGGTGTTGCTGATGGATGTCGCCAAAGGGAAGCCGTTCAAGTTCGAACCTCCGACAATCGAAGCGCGAGACTGTCGCTTCCTCCCGTTTGTGAACGTGGTAAAGGATCGGGCTGAGGTGAAAGTCGTGAACATGGACCCGGTCTTCCATGACATACAGGCCTACGAAACGTCTCACCTTGGCCCGCGGGTCTTGTTCAATACGCCGCTCCCGATGAATCCTCATCACAAGCGGAGCGTCGGATCCGACAGTCATGAGCACCTTGCCGGTCAACCCATGAGTGAAGAAATTCATATGACCAAAGGACGACGGATTTTTGTGATGCAGTGTGGATTCCATGCCTATATGGAAAGCTGGGGCATGGCAGTGGATAATCCGTACTACATGCTGACGACTGCTGATGGACGTTTCTCCCTCACCGATGTTCCGCCCGGCGAATATACCCTTGTCGCGTGGCATCCCGGTGTCGGGACGATGCTGGAGAAGAAAGTCACCGTCCCGGCGAAAGGAACCGTGTCGGTGAATTTTCAATTTCAATCTCCCAGAGGTCACCGGAGTGCCCATGAGATCGAGGAAAACCCTCATTTCGGGCTGGAGGCGTTAGGCAAATCGCTTGATATCCGACCGACATTGGAGCTGCAAAAACCGTAATGCGCAAAGGGTGAAGCGTGATGCGTGGACCTCATAATGTTCTCCTGATGTTTTGTGCCCAAGCGTTGCTGTTAGGACTGGCAATCAGTCCCGGTTTGGCCTATGACGTGGTCGAGGTGCAGCACGGCGGGACGATCGAAGGTACGGTGACGCTGAGCGGCCCGGTGCCGGAGCCGAAGGGGTTCAACCTCATCACGTTTCCTGACCCGGCCTATTGTGGACGCATTTCGAATGGACAGGGCTGGCGTCTCCTCTACGATTTTGTAGTCAGCCCGCAAGGCGGATTGAAGGATGCCATCGTGTTTCTGGAAGGAGTCGAAGCGGGTAAACCGTTTGAAGTGTCTGTCCCGTTGATCGAGGCTCGCGACTGCATGTTTCAGCCGTTCATGACGATCGTTCGCAATGGCCATGCGGTCGAAGTCATCAACATGGACCCGGTGATGCACGACATCCAGGGATACGAGACGTCCATCGAAGCAGGCGCGCGGGTGCTCTTCAATACCCCGCTTGTCATGAATTTCCAACATCGGCGGGGCGACATCCGCGCGATTCACAATCATGCGCCGGGTAAATCGTTGGTCGGGCCGATCTACTTGAACAGGGGTCGTCGGACGTTCTACATGCAGTGTGGATTTCACGCCTTCATGGAAAGTTGGGCGATGGCCGTCAACAATCCTTATTACGCGTTGACGGATGGCAATGGCGCGTTCAAGGTCGACCATATTCCGCCCGGTACCTACCAGTTGGTGGTGTGGCATCCTCAGACCGGTCCCGGTGTCACAAAGTCCGTTACGGTTCAGCCGGATGGCACGCTCACCGAGAACTTGTCCCTTGTGGCTCCGAAAGGTAACCGCTCCGCCTACAAAGTGATGGATAACCCCCGCTTCGGGCCGGACACGCTGGGGTATTCCGTCGATATCCAGCCGCTTGTCGAACATCAACATTGATCACCCATGCCGGTGTCTCACCGCGACAAGGTCTGGTGGTGGACGCGCGCCGCTCTGGTTTCATACTGCGTCGTCTGTGCGGGAGGAGTTGTTACGAGTCAGGCTGGAGATGCGACCGTCCCTCCTGACTTCTCAGGTTCGTTAATTAAGAAAGTCGAGGGGCATCGACATCAAGCGCAAGTTTTCGCCAAAGGCGATCGGCTTCGCTTGGAGTACAAGTACGCACTCAAGACAGACCGGGGCTATGCCGCCATCGAGATCATCAGGCTTGATAAATTGGAAACGTGGTATGTGTTGGCGCAGCAGAAAGAATTGCTCGTGACTCCTTTGGATCCTAAGGAGGTCCTGCCGATTCGACCCACGTTACCGGGAGAAAAGCAACGAGTCCTGGTAGGAGCCGCGCGAGCAAGCGGGCGAGAGGCGCAGCTCTATGACGTGCAGACCGACTACCGCGGCCGCGCCGAACGGTTTTTTGAATGGGTGGATGTTGAGACCGGGGTAGTCCTCAAGTTGGTCAGTCAGGATAGGGATTGGTCGGTTGAATACGAACGATTCCGCGTCTCTCCTCAGCCTGAGTACTATTTCGATGAGCCGCCGGGTTACATCAAACGTGTGAGTCCTGCTGGACCTCGCATCCAAGGATAATTGATGACGAGTCGATTGATGAGGTTCGCTCTCGCGTTTCGATCACGCTTGTTTCTTGTGATCATTCTTGCTTGGTTCTGCGGGTGGAATGCTAGTCCCAGATCTCTCTTTGCAGCTTCCTCTTCCGTTCCAAAAGAGATTCAGTCGGCGTATGACGGCAAACAGTACCAGCAGGTCGTCGATGAGTTGCCGAAGTTGAATCCTGAACAACGTGCGGTTCCGGATGTTCGTCGAGTCGCGATACGTTCGTTGTTAAAACTCGGTAATCCCAAGGATGCCTTGACTGAATACGACCAACTCGAGGCGTCGCTCAAGCGGGAGGATCCCGCTCTTCTGCATGAGGTGGCCTTAGGGTTCATCGTGGTGTTGTTGAAGGATATGCGTGAACAGATGCGCGGAGCCGCGTACACCGCACTCAAGGAAATCGATCCAGAGGAGGCTCTTCCTTACTTTGAGGACGGTTTGAGCGATGGATCAGGTCCGGTCCGGGTTCTGGCGGTTGAAGGGCTGGGTCGATCCGAGGCAGGCCGGAAATCCATGAAGCTTCGGACTGCCCTCGAAGACCAAGCGGGAATCGTCAAGGCTCGCGCGATAAAGGCCCTTGGCCGAACTGGTGATTGGTCGTTAATCCCGCTTCTTGAGCCAGCGACGAAAGATGAAATGGCCATTGCACGGGTGGCGGCCTTTGGTGCCTTGATTCGGTTGGGACAGAAAGGGATGTGGGAATCCCTGCAGCAGGCGGCACAGGCAGCCAATCCGGAGGATCGTGCCGAGGCTCTCAAAGTCATGGTTGATCTCAAAGATCCGCGTGCGATTCCGATCCTGCTGGAGTTGCTGAGCTATCAGCAGCCTTCCGTTCGTGGAACGGCAGCCAGAGGGTTGGGCCAACTGGGACAAAAAAACGCCAGAGGGCGGATTGAGCAGCTCTTGAAGGATCCGGTTCCTGCTGTCCGTGAATCGGCGGCAGCCGGCCTTGCGGACCTCGGAGGGAAGGAGTCGGTTCCATCCTTAACAAAGACTCTGAGTGATGGAAACATGACGGTACGGGCTGCAACAATCGCGGCGTTGCTCCAGCTTGGCGAGCCGTTTGAGACAGTTGCGCCAACTGTGCTTGGACTGGCGCAACAGAACGATACAGCCGCACGTGCCTCTGCGGCCCATGCCCTCGGGAAGGCAATGAAAACCAATGCGAAGGATGCCGTGTCTTTGCTCGTGAGTCTAACAGCTGACCCGCTTCCTGGTCCAAAGATCGTCGCGCTACGGTCTCTCGGCCATATCGGAGACCGTGAGGTCTTTCCCGCTCTGAAGGACGCGCTACACGACTCCAATGAGGCCGTTCGTGCGACCGCTGGAGGAGCGCTCATCCACCTGCTGGTTGAAAAGAGCCAATCCGGAAAATAAGAGAGAACCGGCACTTGTTTGAGATTGACGAGGGCGGGTATATTGCTGTATACACACTCGGTCAAAATCCAGCCTCGCCGCTTTTGGGTCATGCCGATCGAGTGAAGAGGATGGGTCGTGCTCTCTCTCGTTTCCACACTGGCTGACGAGAGTGACAAGAGAGCAATAATATAAAACGATTCAGCCGGTTTTGTTCATCGTTCGTTCATCACAAGGAGGCAGTCACATGAAGAAGGGTGTAGTAGCAGTGGTGTTGAGTGTAGCGGCGGTGGCGCTGATTGCGGCACCTCTCGCTGCGAATGCCGGCGGGACCATTGCCGGTAAGGTTACGTATGCCGGGAAGTCTGAGCAGAAGGAGTTTCTGTTTTCCAAGTTCCCCAACCCCAAGTTCTGTCCGAAGAACCCGAACAAGAGCCTGATGGACGGGGACAAGCGGTTCTTGAAGACGATCGAAGTAGGTAAGGACGGTGGTCTGAAGGGCGCGGTCGTTGCGGTCGCGGACATTGAAGATAAGGCGTTCATGGATGGATTCGCCGGGGCAGAGGTCACGGCGGCGTTCTGCGAATTCCTCCCGTACACTGCCGTGGTGGTGAACACGAGACCATTCAAGGTCGAGAATACCGACTCCGATCCGGACGACCCCAAGTCGACAATGGGTGTGCTCCACAACCCCCACAGCTTCACCGTGAAGGGCTCCACGTCGGCGACCGGTTTCAACATCGGTCTGGCCAAGAAAGGTGACAAGCTCGAGAAACCGGTGACCTTCCGTGGTGGAGCGGAGAAGGAAGGGTATTATCGTTTACAGTGCGACCAGCACGAGTTCATGCAGTCCTTCTTCCTCCCGGTGTCGAATGCCCACTATGCGGTGGTCAAGGAAGATGGGTCCTTCGAGCTGAAGGATGTTCCGGCAGGCAAGCACAAGGTGGTGGCCTGGCATCCGTTTGCCGCAAAGGGCAAAAAGATCGAGTTTGAGGTTGAAGTGCCGGAAGGCGGAACCGCCAACCTCAAGGCCGAGATCAAGTAAGCTCGTACGTTTCTCGACGGGTTTCCCCCGTCATCGAAGGGCAGCGGAGCAATCCGCTGCCCTTCGTGTTTTTGGCCGCTGGTTGCGCAGCTTTCTCCGCCTTGCCTTTCACTTTCCGATCTAGGTAAGATGCCGACTTTCAAAGCTATTTGGCTTGAAGGGATGGGTGTGTCACGGGAACTTTCGCTCGCAGAAATGTTCCAACTCGGCTACTACTGGGAGACAAAGATCCTGCTCGCAGCCGTTCGGCTGGATATCTTTTCTGCATTGGACGGCAGGCCCAAAACCTCTCGAGACGTTGCCGGGAAAATCGGGGCTCACGAGCAGACGTTGGAGCTGCTGTTGAACGCGCTTGTGGCGATGCAGTTGTTGACCAAGAACGGAAACTCGTACAGCAACTCGACGATCGCAACCGCCCATCTGGTGCGCCATTCGCCTCAATACATCGGTCATCTTCTCTTGCTGCATGACGCAGAATGGGAGAACTGGGGCAAGTTATCGCAAACAATCAGAACTGGACAGCGATCGGTCGATCGCCATGTGTTCGAAACCGACCCGGAACTGGGTGGAAACGTTCTCGCCGTTCTTCATCGGATCGGGCAGCAGAGCGGCCCTGATCTCGCGAAACGACTTCAACTGAGCGGTCCGGTTCGAATGCTGGATCTGGGAGGCGGGGCCGGGACGAACGCAATTGCCTTCTGCAGAATCTACCCGGAGTTGACCGCCACGGTGTTCGATTTACCTGCCACGCTGCGGCTCACAGAACGAACAGTGAAGGAAGCCGGGTTGGAGTCCAGAATCACGCTGCGTTCAGGTGATTTTAATCAGGACAACCTGGGTGGACCATACGACTTTGTCCTCATGTCCGATATTCTGCACTATCAAGATTTTCCGACGAATGCTGCCTTGGTCCAGAAGGTCTATTCTCACCTGGCGCCGGGCGGTCGCCTGGTGATCAAGGATCGATTCCTGGACGAAACAGGAACCGGTCCGGCTTGGACCACCGCGTTTGCCGTGCACATTCTGGTCAACACACAGCAAGGTCGTTGTTACAAAACATCGGATGCCATTCACTGGATGACTCAAGCCGGATTCCACTCAGTAAGTGAATTGGAGCGGACAGCGGTTGTACAGGGGATGAGGGCCGCGAGGTAATTGCACCATGGACTGGCTACGACATCCCGGATTCTTTGGAACTCATGCCACGATCGGCGCCGACCTCAGCCAACTCATGGCCACTCTCTTCACCGGTCTGTTCGTGTTCGGTTGGGTTCAAGCGAAGAAGCGCCAGGCAGACACCCACCACTGGCTGATGCTCGGAGGCATGGTGGCCATGCTGGGGTTCTTCGTGAGTTACTATCTTTTCCGGCAATTGGGCGTGTTGGCCTTTGAGGGGAAAGAAGGCTTCGGTGGCTCGCAGGCGCTGTACGATTATGTCTTTATCCCCATTCTTACACTTCACATTATTCTGGTCATTGTCGGATTAGTGATGGCGGTCTACATGATCGTGTTGGGTTTCCGGTCGCAGCAGGTCATCGATGGAGTCCGCTCGCTCAAAGAATCGCTCCTACAGACTTCTTGGACAAAGATCGGTCTCATCTTCGGAGGCATCACGGCGGTTGTGCTCCTGTTGTTTTTGTTCCGCGCGATGACAGCAGGATTCTCCATGCGCAAACTGGAAGTCTACATCGGCTTGCTACTGCTCGTCGCGATCGTATTCGCGATTGAGATGGCCATCCAGCGGATCTGGCCGAATGGAGCTCGGCGGCACAGGGCGCTTGGTCGCTTCACCATGATCATCTATTGTGTTCTGTTTGTGACGGGCACCACGACCTACACGATGCTGTATATCCTCTACCCCGGGAAGATCGGATAGTGATGGGTGACTAGTGACGCGTGACAAGCACAGAGCGCGGGAACCTGGCGAGGGTATCTACTCCGCAACTCGTTACATGTCACGCATCACGCATCACGGGGGCTTGTCATGTTGACCTGTGGGTGTGGCCGCTGGATGCACACGGAAGGGATCGAAGAACGTGCGTATGACGAGGGTATGCCTCAATGGTTTATTCGGAGCGAATGTCGAGGGTGCGGCCTACGAGTGGGTATCGACCTGCCTGCTGGGGAGACCCACGGCCTTGTCGATAGGCTGATGTGGACGGACGACGCACTCCATCGGCTTGACCGACTGCCTCCCTATGTGGCTCCGTTGTTCCGTGACGAAGTCGAGCAGGATGTGCGGGTGCGCGGTGAACGAGTGGTGACCTACGACACGTTGTTTCGGCCGCGAACCGGAGCGCAAATTGTCTGGGACGCTGAGGCGGAGCGACGGCTGGATAATGTGCCGGCGCCGGTTCGCGCCATGGCGAAAGTTGAACTGGAGCGGACGGCGGCAGAACGTGGCGAGACCCGCGTGACCGTAGCCCTGATGGAAGAAATAAAGGCCAAGTATTTCGGCATGGCCGCCTCAAAGGCCGTGACGGGAGAGAGTTGACAAGTGACGAATGTTCTGCGAACGGGGGAGTGCGGGCCTGACGCGTCACGCGTCACATGTCACGCATCACGAAACTGATGTTGCATCGAATGGCGCTGCGAGTGCTCCCCAGTTTGAGCTTGACCGTCACAGAGGAATCTGTGCGCAAGAAGAAGCGCCTCGTGATGTTCGTGCCGGGATTGGTTGCGTTCGGAGTCTATCGACTGGCCAAGCATCTGCTGCCATTGTCTGAGCCAGTTGTACTGATGCTGGTCAGCGGGGCGGTTGCCACCGTGACATCGTTAATGGTCT
The DNA here is from genome assembly GCA_035623075.1 of Nitrospiraceae bacterium. Classification (NCBI taxonomy): domain Bacteria; kingdom Pseudomonadati; phylum Nitrospirota; class Nitrospiria; order Nitrospirales; family Nitrospiraceae; species Nitrospiraceae bacterium. Next base: position 13,850 of record DASPUC010000030.1, read on the forward strand.
ATCGAACTGGTCGAGGGGAGCCCTGGCCAACAATCCTCCAACAGGACGGTACTCGATTGCTGGCGTGGCTGGCCGGGTGGATCGGATTTGTCTATGGCGTGCAACTGTCGTTGCTCGTGCTGGCACTCCTCTGGCTGGTCGGCTATGACTATTTGGCACATCCGGACGGGCCGGCGATGATGGCGATCATTATTTCGTGCACGGCCGTCGCGCGCGATACGTTTGAGATCGGGCACGTGCGAAAACTTTCGATAATTGGCCGACCATTTCCGACCTTTCCTGACGGGGCCGCGCTACGAGTAATGATAGGGGATCGTTCGGCCCAACTCGGGCCCTGGTTGATTGCCGGTTTGGTCGTGGGCTCGCTTGGAGCCTGGCCGGCGAGTATGATCGCGGACAGCTACGTTGCCGTGCTTGTTCAGATTACGACTATCACGATCCTCGGTGGGGCCGTCGGGCTCTTTGCGTACTTCGGCGGGTTTCGATCGACCACTTCTTGGATGCGCGGGTTCGCGGAAACAAAAACCGGCGAGTTAGTCAAATATTGGTGGTGGCCGGGGCTCGCCTTTACGTCGACTTACTATCTGGTGGTGGTGGGAGCGTTGCTGTTTCTTGTCAAACAACCGACGATCTCCACGGTGCAAGCCTCTGTCGGCGGGAGTCTCGTGACCGCCATGATGGCGATCTATTGCTACTATCTCGGGTATCGTCGATCCATTGAAGAGCAACAAGGCCAGAGTCTGTCCGGCGCCGTGCTTCGTTGTCCGTTTGTCATGGGGATTCTCGGAAAATCCCCGAGTACCATGATGGCAGCCCCCGTCGCTCCTGGCTCGAAGGTCGTGTGATGATATCGCGCATGAGGGGTTTCTCAGTTTTCGGTGGGTCTGCTTCTCTGTTCGTGCTTGGTCTGTGGATTGGCTTAAGTCTAGGGGCACAGTCTTCATCAGCAAACGATGCAGTCGATCTCTACTTCAACACGCCAGGGACGGTACAGGGACCGCCTGCACCATCTCCCGCAGAAACCACCTATACCCGTTACGGGTCCTTTGACAACCGGCTGCTGGTCTGGTTCGTGACCCAACAACATACCTACTTCGGTGGATTTGTGTTGGCACTTCCGATCTTTTGCGTGCTGCTCGAATTTCTTAGACTTATCACGAAAAAGTCGGCCTTGTCGCTTCGTTATGACGGACTCGCCCGCGATCTCGCGAAAGTCGCACTGCTGGCGCTTTCCATCACGGCGGTGGTGGGAAGCCTGATGCTGGCTCTGTTTATTTCTCTCTATCCGAGCTTCATGAAGTATATGGGCGGTACGTTCAAAGCCTTCATGCCGGCCTACGCGATCGTCTTTGTCAGTGAGTCGTTGCTCTTGATGATCTACTACTACAGTTGGAATCGTATGGCCGAGCCCGCGTTAAAGTGGATTCACGCGGCTATTGGCATTGTGACGAACGTGTTCGGTACCGCGCTCCTTCTACTCGCCAATGCCTGGGCAGCCTTCATGATGGCACCGGCCGGGGTCGACGCGCAGGGCCGGTTTCTCGGCAACGGGTGGCATCTCCTGCATTCAGCCCTGTGGAATCCGCTGAACGTCCACCGCTTCTTGGCTGACATCATGTCGGGTGGCGCGGTTGTGCTGGCTTATGCCTGCTATCGCTTTTTCACCAGCAAGACGGATGAAGAGCGAGCCTATTTCGATTGGGTGGGCTACATCTTTATCTTTGTCACGGTCTGCGCACTCCTGCCGATGCCGATTGCCGGCTACTGGCTCATGCGATCCGTCTACGCGTTTCGTCAGAGCATGGGCGTGACTATGATGGGGGGGTTGCTCACGTGGCTCTTCGTCGTGCAGGCACTCTTGATTGGGGCGCTATTTCTCGGCATCAACTATTACATCTGGCAGAGCATGGCCCGGATCCGAGGCGGGGAACGCTACCAAACGTATTACCAGATCTTACTGGGAGCCCTAACGCTCGCGTTGTTTATTTGGCTCACACCTCACACAGTGATGATGTCGGCGAGCGAAGTGAAGGCTATGGGCGGCGCGCAGCATCCCGTCGTCGGGAACTATGGAGTGATGTCGGCCAAGAACGGCGCTATCAATATTATGATCCTTATCACGACGTTGAGTTTTATCTATTATCGGCGGGCAAATCGTACAATGGTCGTGTCGTGGGCCACGAAGGGGAACATCCTGATCGGAGCGCTCTTTGTGCTTGGCGCCATCAATATTATCTGGCTCTCCATTTATGGGTTCTATCTGCCGGCCAAGCTCCGCGTTGGTTTGTCCACACCGCAGGCCTTTACGACTCTGACGGTGATTGTGGCGAGTGTGATAATTAATCGTCTTATGCTCAAAGGCGCCGTCGTGCACGGTCCGATTCAGTGGGGGAAAATTTCCATGCGCGGGATGGTGGGTCTGTTCGGGTTGGCCGCTGCTTTCTCATGGGTCATGGGACTGATGGGCTATATTCGTTCGTCCGGACGTCTGACATGGCATGTCAATGAAGTGATGGCTGATGTCTCTCCATGGGCCTTCACGCCGAATTTGGAATTTGCGGCGAAGATGGTCACGCTGAATATGGCGGTGTTCTGGGGAGCCGTGCTCACCGTGTTCTGGATGTGCCAGCGAGGACAGCAGCCGGTGATGGGAGAAGAGCCGAGTGAAGAGAAGGCGACGACGCTGGCCCCGTCTTCGTCACAAGAAGCGTGAATGAAGGAGTGTGAATGCCGGGAAATACGAAGAACATGATGCGAACGCTTCTTTGGCTCATCGGCTCTGCCGGGCTGATTCTGACCGTTGAGGCAGAATGGAGGGGGATTGTTTCGGCGCAAAATCAGACGTTGGTGCTGGAGGACTTTCAGGCGAAAGAGGCCGACGGTTTTCCTTTAAATTGGGATCATGAAAGCCAACGCAGTCAAACAAAGGGCCGGGATGCGTACAAAGTGCAAACAGAAAATGGCGTGAATTTTCTCACGGCCAGAGACGCAGGCCAGCGCATAAAGAAAAAGAAAATCGATTGGGATCCGAAGGCCTATCCTAACCTGACCTGGCGGTGGCGGCTGCATAAGGCTCCGGATGGAGCAGAACCGGTAGCCGCGATTTATGCTTCCTTGGATACGGATCTCATGTTTATTCCGGTGTTCACGAAGTACATCTGGAGTGCGACGAAACCAGAGGGCACGTTGACAGAGGGAGGGATGTTCAGCGGGTCTGAAATCGTGGTACAGAGCGGAACTAAAGAGCTTGGGCAGTGGTTCGAGGAGCGTGTCAACGTGTACGAAGATTTCAAACGTATTCATCAACATGAACCGGCGGCGAAGGCCTGGGGGATTTCGATCATTGCCGGGCCGGGCGTGGAAATTGATTTCGGCCCCATGGTTGCGAGCGCAGGGAGATAGTCCAGGGGAATAGGTCGGCATGAATGAAACCGGAGTCGATTCGCGCATAGTATGGAAAGTGTTCGACATCCTGTTCGGCGTCGCCGTGATGGGAACGGTGGGAACGCTTATCGGCTTGATTATGGGCGGCGGGATGATGCCGGTGGCGATTGGTCTTGGGATCGTCCTCGGTGCGGTTGTTGGCTTTCTCGGCGGGCGCCGGTTTCTCATTAGTATTTTGGTCGGCGCGGTCTTGGGAGGCGCACTCGCATGGCTCGTCGCTGGTTTTGATCGCATATCGGTCGGAGCAGGGGCCGGCGCAGCGATGGGAGGATTTTTGGGCGTGCAGATTTCGATGCTGTTGGACATGCGTGCAGCAAGGAAGTCTTCACTCCTGGCCGACCAACCGAACGGTATCAAAGTGAGCAAGGGAGCGTAAGCGGTTATGGAAAAGAAGGGCGTTCTGATTGGGTCGATCATCTTTGTATTCGGCTCCTTCATACTGATGATCGGCATGATGCTGTGGGAGTCGAACAAGGCCTATAAAATGAAGGAGTTGGCGCAGTCCGTTAAGACTGAAAGCCGTTCGGCTTCCAGCAAGGCGCCAGCGCAAGACTACTCGATTTACAAAACCAAAATAGGCGATGAAGGGCGCGAGATGATCCAGATCCCGGAGGGACCCTTCATGATGGGCGGTAAAGACGGCGATCCGGATGAGGCTCCGGAGCATCAGGTTTATCTCAAGGCGTTCTTTCTCGACAAGAAAGAGGTGACGCAGGAAGAGTACGCACGATTTGCCAAAATGACAAAGCGACCGATGCCAAAAATCGAAGTGTTTGAGGACGATCAATCCAAGCTTCTCAAACCGGAATTCCCCGCGATGAGCGTATCCTGGGACGAGGCCCTGGCCTATTGCAAATGGGCCGGTAAGCGGCTGCCGACGGAGGCGGAATGGGAGAAGGCTGGTCGCGGCGAGGGCAAACGGAAATATCCCTGGGGCGACAGCTTCGTCACCGGCAATGCGAATGTCGACGGAAGCGAAGACGGTTATAAATACTTGGCTCCGCCCGGTTCATTTGAGTCGGGCCGCAGTCCCTATGGGATCTACGACATGACGGGGAATGTCGCCGAGTGGGTTGCCGATTCCTATGACGAACATTATTACAAGACTTCTCCGTATCGTGATCCCAAGGGACCTGACAACGCCGACCTGAAAGTCGTCCGTGGGGGCTCATGGCGGGAAACGGAGCATAACGCCCGACTGTCCAAACGGTTTGCGGCGAAACACTGGCGGACGGATATTACCATCGGCATCCGTTGTGCCGGTGATGCAGATGCCGGAGGCACCCCTTTTCCTTCATAAGCAGTCATGCTTGAAACGAAATTCAAGGTCGCGTTTCTTCTTGTCGTCCTTGCCTTCGCTGCGATGCCCATCATAGGCATTCTCAGTGGCACGAAACTGACCCCCTTTGAGGAATCGCCTGAGGCGACGCCAGAGTCATCTCTGCCCGGATTGGCCGGACCTGCTGATGACAAGCCGATTCAAAAGGACATGGTTTCAATTTCAGCAGGTCCCTTCATTCGCGGAACGGACTCGGGCGGTTTTGACGAGCGACCTCAGCGGACTCTTGTGCTGAGCGCCTTTGCCATTGATCGGTACGAAGTCACCAATTTTCAGTATCAGCAATTTGTGGATGCGACGGGTCATCGCAAGGCCGGACCGCCCTCACGCTATGCCAAGAACATGGGCAAGATGCGAGGTATCAATCAACCTGTCGTCTATGTGTCGTGGGAGGATGCGGAATCCTATTGTCGCTGGAAAGGTAAACGCCTTCCAACGGAAGCCGAATGGGAAAAAGCCATGCGAGGCACTGACGGTCGGCTGTGGCCATGGGGCAACAGTGAGCAAGCGAATGGAGCGAACTGGGCACGCGTTCAAGACGGGTACGATGTGACGGCGCCAGTTGGTTCGTTCAGGAACGATCGGAGTCCCTATGGCGTCATGGACGGGGCGGGGAACGTGATGGAATGGGTTCAGGACTGGTACTCGGAAAGTTATTACAAAGACGTGTCCGACCAGAACTCTCAGGGACCTGAATACGGGGTGTATCGAGTGTTACGGGGAGGGGGGTACACGACCGCTGGGGGGGACATCCGTATAACCAGCCGGAGCAAGATGGTGCCAGATTTTCGCGATGAAACAATCGGCTTTCGCTGTGCCGTTTCAGAGGGGCAAAACGAGGTAGGAAAGGGGGTCAAAAACCGCGGAGAATCTACAGAAAATCAAAGTAGTAGAGAATGAGAAACACGGCCAAAATTATATTGACAACCATTCCGGCCAAAACTATAATGTCGAACAATTTTGAATTCTTATCCATGGATTTCTCGATTTTTTTGCTCTCCAACGAGGAATTTTCAATAGCACACGGGTACCTGCGTGTCAAGAAACTCACCCGCATGAACCACTCTTTTGTGTTCTCACCAGAAGAAGGGAGAATCGATGGCAACGGCAACTGCAGATAGTGAACTCAAGGTCAAGATTGGGAAGATGATCTTCTATATTACCTGTGCGGTGGGCCTGTGGTTCTTCTATTGGTTCGCTGGCGTTCAGTGCCCCTGCTGATCGGGGCCACTGATTCTGCATAACAAAGGATGCGAATGTCTCGTTAGCGAGGAGGGAGTGACATGGGGCAGACGATTTTCTACATTCTGATTTCGACCGTCGTATGCGTGATTTATTTTACGATTGTGGATCACTTTTTAATGGATATGCAGGGGCTGGATTATTGGTACTTATTCCGCAAGTAGCCCTGGTCAGGACAATGTTGTTCGAGGAATACATGACTCCATTTACATTTGAATTGCATCAAGGAGGTATCCCATGGGTCTCGTAACCCGTAAAAAATTATTCTCAATCATGGCGCTGGGCGCGATGGTTGGCCTCCTCCTTCTCCCAATTGCTGTGTCGATTCCGTCGCTGGCCATTGGCGCGGATGCAGCGGATGCGGTGAAAAAGGAAGGTGAGGCAAAGGTCGAGAAAGGGCGCGACGTCTACTACAAAACGGAAGGCATCGTGGTCGGTGCTCCTGCTCCGAAAACGACGGATAGTCCCAAGGACTATCCTCGTTATAATTTTGAGAGCCGCGTTCTTCTTTGGTTCGCGAACCAGCAGCACCTCTACTATGGGAGTTTCGTTCTAGCGGTTCCGATCTTCTGTATGATCATCGAATTTATGGGGGTGGTGACCAAGGATAAGGCGCTCGCGAAACGCTACGATCAATTGGCCTATGACTTCGTCAAGATCAGCTTGACGGCCTACTCGCTGACCGCAATTCTCGGTGGTATCCTGATCTTCACTTTCCTGACGCTCTATCCGGCCTTCTTCGGCTATCTCTCCAGCATCTTCCGGCCCGTCATGCATATCTATGCCTTGATGTTCGTGGCGGAGAGCGGAACCCTCTACATCTACTACTATGGCTGGGACAAGATGAAGGAAGGCTTCCTGAAGTGGATGCATCTGAGCATGTCCGTGATTTTGAACGTGATCGGGACCGTGCTCATGTTCTTGGCAAACTCCTGGATTGGATTCATGATGTCGCCGGCTGGAGTCGATGAACAGGGCCGGTTCCTCGGAAATATCTGGCACGTAGTGCACACCGCGCTGTGGAATCCGTTGAACGTTCACCGCATCCTCGGAAACATGGCATTTGGCGGTGGTGTCGTGGCTGCCTATGCCGCCTACAGATTCCTGGCATCCAAGACTGACGAAGACCGGGCCCACTATGATTGGATGGGCTACATCGCAATGGCGATCGGTGTCGCGTTCTTGATCCCGTTGCCGTTCGCTGGTTATTGGCTGATGCGGGAAGTGTATGCGTATCGGCAACAGATGGGAATTACGCTCATGGGCGGCCTCCTTGCCTGGCTCTTCATTATTCAGGCGACCATGATCGGCATCCTCTTCTTGAGCTCGAATTATTATCTCTGGCAGGCACTCGGCCGGATGCGCGGCGCCGAGAAGTATCAACGCTATATCAAGTATCTCGTCTTTCTACTGGTGTGCGGGTTCCTGGTGTTCATCACGCCGCACACCATGGTCATGACCCCAGCCGAGTTAAAAGCGATGGGTGGTCAGCAACACCCCGTCCTTGGCAACTACGGTGTGATGTCGGCCAAGAACGGCGGCATCAACGTCATCATTACGACCACCGTCCTGAGCTTCATCTGGTACATGCGAGGGAATAAGGTCTCGACTGTATCGTGGTCCAAGTTCGGGAACATCTTCATGGGAGTGTTCTTCTTCTTTGCCTACGTCAACATCATCTGGTTGGCCATTTACGGGTACTACATTCCCGCCAATGTTCGAGTTGGTCTGTCTGTGCCCCAGGTGGCCACGACGCTGTCCTGTCTCTTCTTCATGACTACCTTGAACGGGTTCATGATGAAGGGAGCGAAACAGATGGGGCCGATCGAATGGGGCAAGATTTCCGCTCGGTCTCAGTATGCCTTGATCATGTTGGCAACCGCATTTACCTGGATGATGGGGTTGATGGGCTATATTCGCTCATCGGTCCGCCTCTTCTGGCACGTGAATGAGATCATGCGGGACAATTCGCCGTGGGCCTATACCCATACAGTCGGCTTTGCCGCGAACATGATTTCATTCAACGTGTTGTTCTTCTGGGTCAGCATCCTGTTCGTCTTCTGGCTCGGCAGCTTGGGTGCTAAGAAAGCGCCGGTCGAAGCCAAGGCAGCAGTTCCTGGCGGCGCACCGCAACCGGCTGCTCACTAATCATCTTTTGGAGCTTGGTTGGAGAGAGGGGCGATGAGTTTCGTTCCTCTCTCCTAACCTCAGGAGGTTAAAACCGTGGTTGATCTGATGAAGGAAGCCCTCTCGATGGGGTGGGTGGCTTTTGCTGCACTCATCGGGCTATTGATCTATTTTCAGGTGTCAATCAGCGACCCTGTTGCGAAAAGGCGCGCGACATTCAAGACCTTTATAGGAATCATCGCGGCGTACTTGTTGTTCTTCGCAATTGCCAACTACAAAATCAATTTCTATGGCGAGTCCCGGCTGTTGCCGGTTTCGCTGACAATCATTACATGCACTGCCTTCATGATGGCGCTGTATTTTACTAATCTCAGCGCGCTGTTGAAGATCGGTGGTTTCATGTTTCTGGTCGCCGCAGCCCTCTCTGGCTACGGGAATTGGCTGCCGCAGGTTGAAGGTGGATTTCCACCCAAGGAAGAGAAGCTCGATTTCAGTTCGATGACTCCACAACAGTTGGCCGACGAGGGTGAGAAGATCATCTTCGGCGGAATTGGCCAAAACAAAGTGCAAGGGGCTATCGGCAAGGGGCAATGCCCGCTCTGCCATGCCTTCCATGCCGGTATGCTTGGTGAGCGGGCTCCTAACCTCTTGGGAATTCCTGAGCGGGCGGCGAAGGAACGGTTGGAGGACCCCAAGTACCACAAGGGTGAGCCGGCCAAGCGTGAATATGTCGATAAGGAAGCATGTCTCGGATGCGGTACCGCCACGACCGGGCAAGAGTACATTGCCGAGTCACACTCCTGTCCCAGTTGCTATGTCGTGTCAGGATACGGGGTGAAGGGCACCAACGATAAAGAGAGCCCGATGCCCAAGATCCATAAGCCACCAATATCGCTTTCGTTGCCTGAACTGGCGGCGGTGGACACGTGGCTCTACGTCCGCGAAGGACGTGAGGCACCGTCCTTCGAAGAAATCACAAAGTCCTACGAAAAATTCATCCCTGAGGCCGAGCGGCCAAAGATGCAGGAGGACAAGCCTGCTGGTGCAGGGGGTGCGCTGCTTGCTGATGGGACAGAGACAGTTGACCAGATTTTCTCGAAGGCTCAGTGCATAGTCTGCCATACGATCCCTGGAATCCCTGGAGCAACCGGTACGCAAGGTCCCAAACTTGAAGAAGGGACGAATGCGCCTCAACGAATCAAGGACCCGGCCTACAAGGGAGTCGCACATAGCACTCCTGAGTACATCATGGAATCAGTGGTATCCCCCAGCACGTACGTCGTCAAGGGGTTTCCTGACAACCTGATGCCGAAGGTATTCGGCCAGAAACTCAGCGCGGGCGCGTTGAAAAAGATCGTCGACTACTTGTCGCAGGTGAAAGCAGGAGCGCCGCCTCCTCCAATTCCTGCTTCCTAACATGGCTGTCTATCTCTTTTAGACCAGAGGGAGTTAACCCATGAAAGCATTGATGTCAGTTGGCGCACTCGTAGGGGTAGTTGGCCTACTCTTACTAGTCGGGATGATCCTCGACGTCGTCCCGTCTAATACTGTGCGTTTGGTCGAAGGCTGGATGCCGATGCAGATGCTCACGGAGCTAGCTCTATTCGTCGCGGGATTCGCGGGTCTGAGCTATCTACTCAGCTCAATGGGCATGCCGTTGCCACGCTTTTGGCAAGGAATCGGTTTTTGGGCGTTTATCCTCCTTTATCTCAAGTACCGCGTGTATCCGCCCATCCCATTCAGCGTGCGGGCGATGTATGGAACCGTGTCGCTCGTGGCCGTGTTTATGTGGGTCTCAGCGAACGAGGAAGATTGGAAAAAGTTCAAGCAGCCTATTCTCAATGTGTTGGATGCACAGAGCGGCGGGAACAAGATGCTCCGCTACGCCTATCTGTTCTTGCTTCCCATTCTGATCGGCGGATTCTCCTTCAACGCAATGAAGCCGAAGTCTGAGGAGCCCATTGAACTACGGACCGTGCACCCGGCTCCTCCTGCCAGCACAAAGGTGCATGGCAAGACCTATGTGTTGCAAACCTCGCAAAATCCCTATCGCGTCAATCCCGAAGGGAAGTACGATCAGGAATATACCAACGCGAATATCGTCGAACAGGGCATGGGACGGTTGATGAAGCCCAATGCCAATCCTTGGGATCAGAGCAGCCAAGGCTATTTGAAGTATGTGCGTGAAGGAGGAGAGATTTTCTTCCAGAATTGTCACTTCTGCCATGGTGACAACTTGAACGGTCGTGGATTGCACGCCTTTGCCTTCAACCCGATCCCGGCAAACTTCACCGACCCAGGGACCATTGCACAGTTACAGGAGACCTTCATCTTCTGGCGCGTCTCGAAGGGTGGAATCGGATTGCCCAACGAAGGATTCCCCTGGGCCTCGGTTATGCCACCCTGGGAACAGCATCTGACGGTGGACGAGATCTGGAAAGTCATTCTCTTCGAGTATTGGCACACAGGCTACTATCCGCGGACCTGGGATTAATCGTCTGCCAATGCAACAGTTCATATTGACCTACGAGATATATTATGAGGACAACCATGAAGAATCGGTGGGTTAGTAAGAAGGCAGGTCTCGTGCTTGCCTCAGCTTTTGGACTTGTGATGCTGTCCGGGAGCACAGGGATGTGGGTTCATGCCCAGGAAGCCGTTCCTGAAGGCTTCAAGAAAGGCGATCTCGCGCCTGAACCAAAGGCAGAAATGATTGAAGCCGGGAAGCGGGTTTACTTTACGAAGTGTGTCTGGTGCCATGGAGTCGATGGAGCTGGCGACGGTCCGGGGGCTGACCGGCTGTGGCCGCGTCCCCGGAATTTTAATCAGGGGACGTTCAAGATTCGGCATACGGCCAGCGGCGAATTGCCGTTGTTTGACGCGGCGAAGCCGGTCCCTGGTCAGAACGATCTCTTTGAGACCGTCACCCACGGTCTGCCTGGGTCTGCCATGCCGTCGTGGGAAGGTATTTTGACGGAAGAGCAGCGGTTGCAAGTGCTCTCTTTCGTGACCACGCAATTGGTGAAGGATCGAAAGTTTACAGACAAGCAAAGCGAAACGCAGACTATTCTCCAGCTAGCCGACCTCAAACCGAAACAAGCCTCGGAAGAGAGCCTGAAGAGAGGGTCCGAACTGATCGTTGAAAAAAAATGCATCGAATGTCATGGCACGGAAGGCCGTGGTGATGGGAACGCGTTCAACTTAAAAGACGATTGGGGCTTCGCAATCCAACCGGCCAACTGGCACAAATGTTGGAACTTCCGCGGGAGCCGGCAAGATCCGTACAACGTGACGAACATCTTCCGGACCTTTTCAACCGGCGTGAACGGCACCCCCATGCCGTCGTTTGCAGACAATACCAGTATTGATGAACGATGGGATATCGCGAACTGGGTGAACTTCCTCTGTGAAAGAGATAAGGAGGGAAAGCCACTTCCGATCGATCCTCTGACAGACAAGCCGAAGATCAACTTCGTGGTCCCAGCAGCTCTTGTGCCTGAAGGCGGAGAGATTTCAAACGATCCCGAAAATGACATGTGGAAGAATGCCCCACGCCGCTATGTGGCCATGGGTGGTCAGATCACCCACAAGCCCAGAAACTTCGTGAATCGTATCGACGATATCTGGGTCAAGGCTCTCTATAACGACAAATCCCTCGTCTACCTATTTGAATGGGATGACCGGACCAAGAGTGTTGCAGAAGGTAAGCTGCCTTGGGCTCCGATCCAAGTTAACTTGGACATCAAGGAGCAGGATCCTAAGACTGGAGAGGAAGGTTCCATTGCCGCGAACCAGAACAGGTACAAGGTGTACAACGACGCCATTGCGGTTGAGCATCCGGTGAAGTGGAAAGAGCTTCCGGCTCCCATTAAGCCACGGTTCCTGTTCGGCTCGAATGAGCAGTATCCCGTCGATATCGTGAAATGGGAAGCTGATGGGTCGATCCGGGCCTTCAAAGGAACCGGCTGGGACAAGGATTTTGAAGAACGTGACACCTATGAGGAAAATCTCAAGGTGCTCAAGGCAGAATGGAAGAACGGTCGGTGGTACGTCATGATCCAAAGGCCGCTTGGTAACAAGAAGGACCAGGACTATGACGAGGACACGTTCTTTGAAACAGGGCAGTACATCCCCACAGTGTTCTTTGCATGGGATGGTCACAACGGGGATGCAGGTCGAAAGATGGCTGTGTCAGCCTTCTACTACACCTTCCTCGAGCCACCGATTCCGAAAGAGACCTATATCTATCCCGTCGTCATCGCGGGAGGAGTAGTCTTGTTGGAAGGATGGATTCTGACTCGTCGTGTGAACAAAAGAAAAGGCAAGACTCTCTAGTAGTTGACGAGAAGTTTTTGATTGCTGCAATCAGGAGGGGGTGGGGTCAACCCACCCCCTCTTTGTTTTGTCCCGTAGGCTGAATGAAGGAGTTTTCCTTGAACAGACGGAGGTTGTGTGGCTGGTAGGAAAGGCATGATCTCAGAGGTCACCGGCGTCCTCTTAGCCGGAGGAAAAAGCCGAAGGATGGGGGAGGATAAGCGGTACCTGCTGGTTGGAGAGCGGACGTTGCTTGAGCGCAGTCTTGAGATCCTTCAAACAGTATTTCAGCACGTGGTGATTGTGATTGCGCAAGACAGTGCTCCTCTCGAACAAGTAGCCAGCCCGGTTATCCGGGACCTCATTCCTGACTGTGGAAGCCTGGGCGGTCTCTATACAGGATTGAAACAGGCGTCCACCGACCATGTCTTTGTCGTGGGCTGTGACATGCCGTTCTTGAATCCGGTCGTGATCCGCCATTTCGTGAACCTGAAGACGCAAGCCGATATCGTCATGGCCAAATTGTCAAACGGGTTGCATCCGATGCACGCGGTCTATGGCAAACCGTGCCTCCCTTCGCTGGAACAGATGATCGCCGCACGCAATCTGAAGATTCAGGATCTCGCCAGCCAGCCTGCATTACGGGTGCGTTTGGTGACCGCCGCCGATCTTGTCGCGATCGACCCGACTGCCAGATCGTTTCACAACGTCAACACCCCTGCAGACCTCGAAGCAGCCCGTTCGTTCACCCAGCAGCCCGGTCAACCTCGTTTCCGGTCGTAGTGTTCAACGCCAGCCCGCTTGTCTGCGGCATGATCGTGTCTCAAATCTCGTTGTTACCTGCCTTGTCTCGGCTCATGCCGTATGTTAGAGTGCCCAATTGGTTTTCCCTTGCTTTGGTAAGGACTTAGGAGTGGTTTGCGTGTCTCAAGGGGTTGTACAAGAGATGGTAGCGAATGCCCTCCTCGGTGCCCTTAATGAGGCCAAGCAGAAGGGACAACTCAAGACCGACATCTGGCCACAACTGAGCTTGGATGCACCGAAGCGTCCGGAGTGGGGCGATCTTGCCTCGACGGTGGCTATGTCGCTGGCTGGTCCCGAACAACGTGCTCCTTACGACATCGCACAAATTATCGTCGACAATCTTCCCGAGCGTGAACAGCTTTTCGACCGTGTGGAGATTGTACGGCCTGGATTCCTCAACCTCACCATCAAGCCGCTGATCTGGCAAGAGGTCCTTCGAGAGATCGAAGGACGGGGAGTTGCCTATGGGCAAGCTGACCTGGGAAAGGGGCAGCGAGTCCTGGTGGAGTACGTCAGCGCGAACCCCACCGGGCCGATGCACGTGGGTCATGGTCGTGGTGCGGCGGTCGGACAAGCCCTGGCACGACTTCTCAAGGCCGTCGGATACGACGTTGTCAGTGAGTACTACATCAACGACGCCGGTCGGCAGGTGAAACTCCTGGGCGCCTCCGTGTATGCACGGTATCAAGAATTAGCCGGTCGACCGGCGGATTTTCCACAAGACGGCTACCAAGGTGCCTATGTCAGGACGCTCGCAGAACGGACGAGGCAGCACCTTGGTGCTCGCCTGGACAACGTGCCTCCCGCCGAGGCCGAAGCGCTCTGTCGAGACTTTGCCTATCAGGAAATGCTGGCGGTCATTCGTCAGGACCTGACGGCGTTCGGAATCGAGTTTGACTCATGGTTCAGCGAGGCGTCGTTGCTCGCGTCACAGACCGTCGAGCGAGTATTCGCTGAGCTGAAGACCAAAGGCCTGCTGTTCGAACAGGAAGGAGCGCAGTGGTTCCGATCGTCTGCCTTCGGGGATGAGAAAGATCGAGTGGTCCGCAAGCAGGACGAGGAATATACCTACCTCGCCTCGGATATTGCCTATCACCGTGACAAATTGCAGCGTGGGTACGACCTGCTCGTCGACGTCTGGGGAGCCGACCATCATGGTTATATTCCCCGGATGCAGGGAGTGATGCAAGCCTACGGCTATCCCAAGGACCGCTTGCGCGTCGTCTTGGTGCAGATGGTAAATCTTCTGCGTGGCGGGAAGAAAGTGGAGATGTCGAAACGTGCGGGCGAGTTCATTACGCTCCGCGAAGTCATCGACGAGGTGGGAGCCGACGCCGCAAAGTTCTTCTTCTTGATGCGGGATTCCAATACGCACTTGGACTTCGACCTCGAGTTGGCCAAGCAACGCTCGGCCGACAATCCCGTGTATTACGTGCAGTACGCGCATGCTCGAATCGCAAGTTTATGGCGGGTGGCTGCCTCACGAGGGGTGGCCTGTCCGCTGCCGAGCGAAGCGGATTTAACACTCTTAACGGATCCCAACGAATTGGGGCTGATCCGCAAACTCTCGGCCTATCCTGCCGTGTTGCAAGGGGCTGCGGTCGCCTTTGAGCCACATCGCATGACCTACTATCTGCAGCAATTGGCCGCAGGCCTGCACACGTTTTACAACAAACATCGGATCCTCCCACCGGCTGCGGATAGCGAAGTTCTGGCCATGACACCGGAGGGACTGGCGGCGACGGAGAAACGCCAGAAAGAGGAACTCACGCCTCAACGGACAGGGGCTCGATTAGCGTTAATGCGAGGCGTGCAGCAAGTACTGAAGAACGGCCTGGGGGTGTTGGGGATTTCAGCGCCTGAGCAGATGTAATGGGACGCGAACGTATGACCGGCTTTTCCGTTACACAGATAGATCGGCTGACCGGCGCAAGGCGAGGGACGCTGACCACGGCTCACGGCCAGATCGATACGCCGATGTTCATGCCGGTCGGGACACTGGGTCCGGTCAAGGGGGTTGACCCGGACGACCTCCAGCAACTCGGGTTTCGGCTGATGCTGAACAACGCCTATCATCTGTATTTGCGGCCGGGGCACAAGGTTGTGGCAGAATTGGGCGGGCTCCACGCGTTCACCGGTTGGCCAGGGGCGATTCTGACCGACAGCGGTGGATATCAAATTTTCAGTTTGGCGAAGTTCTGCAACGTGACAGACGGGGGTGTAAGTTTTCAGTCCCATCTCGACGGTTCAACGCATTTCATCACGCCGGAAACAGCCATTGGGATCGAAGAGGCCTTAGGGGCCGATATCGTCATGGCGTTCGATCAATGCGTCGCGCTCCCGGCTTCTCCCGACGCCCTTCGTGACGCCGTTCGGCGCACGAAGCTCTGGGCCGAACGGTGCCAAACCAGCCGTCGCCGGACCGATCAAGCGCTTTTTGGAATTGTGCAGGGAGGGCTGGATGCAGAACTGCGTGTGACCGCGGCACGAGAGCTGGTCGGTCTTGGGTTTGACGGTTACGCCGTCGGGGGCCTGTCGGTGGGCGAGTCCAAAGCCGAGATGTACGCCACGCTTGACGTCACGGTGCCGGAACTACCGCCTTCGAAACCACGCTATCTCATGGGCGTCGGCATGCCTGAAGACCTTGTTGAGGGCGTGGCCCGAGGCATTGACCTGTTCGATTGTGTGGTCCCGTCCCGCCACGGGCGGACCGGCTGGCTCTTTACCAGCTTCGGCCGGGTCCTGATCAAGCAAGCGCAGTATGTTCGTGACGAGCGGCCGATCGATCCTGCCTGTGGTTGTCCGGTGTGCCTGCGGTACTCGCGGGCCTATTTGCATCATCTGTTCAATGTGAAAGAAATGCTCGGCTCAAGACTCAATACCATTCACAACCTCTGGTATTTCGCTGATCTGATGCGTCGCATCCGGGTCGCGATTGAGCAGGGGGCGTTCAGTTCGTTTTGCACCGAGTTCTACCGGACTCGCGAGCAGCTGGAAACCGAGATCGTGCTGAATTCGACGGAGGATATAGACCACAGCCGCCGAACGAGACAGGATTAACTGAGCCGGGAGGGGAAGATACCGACATGGTGATGCACTCAGTCGCATGGGCTCAAGGGTCGACCGGGAGTGGAGGGGGAATGGGATCGTTGTTGTCCCTGGTTCCCTTCGTCTTAATCTTCGTCATTTTTTATTTTTTGCTGATCCTGCCTCAGCAGAAGCGGCAGAAACAACAGAAAACGATGATGGAAGCGTTGAAAAAAGGCGACAAAGTCATCACGGCGTCCGGTATCTGGGGAACCATCGCCAATTTGGGTAAAGACACCGTGACGCTGCAAATTGCCGACAACACGAAGATCAAAATTCAACGGGAACATATCGCGCGTCTTCGCGGAGATGAAGACGACAAAGAATCGTAGTCTGCAAGCTAAGAAGGGGTTGGAAATACTATGAAGAGAGTGGGTGGGCGGTTACTGCTCCTAAGCTCGGTCATCTTGGTGTCGCTCGTTTTCTTTGTGCCAACGTATAGGCCGCTGTATCAGGCCGTGCCGGATTGGGCCCGTAAGCTGTTCCCGGATAAAGGCATCACGCTTGGACTGGACCTACAGGGAGGCATCCATCTTGTGATGGAGGTCGACGAAGATCGAGCGGTCGAAATCGCTCTCGATCGGACGGTCGTCTCCTTACAGGATTTACTGCTTGAGAAGAAGATTCCTATCGAGTCGGTCAAGCGGACCGGGCTCAACCATCTCGCCATCAACTTCCAAAACCCTGAGCTGAAGGACCAGATCAAGAAATTGATCGATGACTACCCCACGTTTACCGACACCGAGTCGGCGGGTTCGAGCAACACCGTGGTATGGGAACTTCGTGATATGGAAATAAAGCGGATCAAAGACTCTGCGATCAACCAAGCGTTGGAAACGATCCGGAATCGAATCGACCAGTTCGGCGTGGCCGAACCGTTGGTCCAACGACAGGGGCTCAAGCAAGTTGTGGTGCAGCTCCCCGGCGTCAAGGATCCGAAGAGAGCGAAGGATCTCATCAAGGAAACGGCGTTGCTGGAATTCAAGATGCTTGACGAAGACAACCAGCTCAAGCTCGACCTTCCGGCTCGCGTCCCGAAGGACAGGGAAGCGGACGTCCTGAAGCAGGCTGAGGCCAAGCTCCCTGAGGGTGACCAAATCCTCTTCGAGCGAGTGGTTGAGAAAGATACAGGCCGTGAATATCGCATCCCTTACGTCGTCAAAAAGCGGGTCATGTTGACCGGAGATGTCCTGAGCGACGCACGGGTGGCGATCGGCCAATTTAACGATCCGTATGTGTCCATTACGTTCGATGCCAAAGGGGGAAAGGAGTTTGACCGGATCACCGGGGAGAATGTCAAAAAACGGATGGCAATCGTTCTCGACAACACGATCTACTCCGCTCCCGTGATTCAAGAACGTATCACCGGAGGCCGTGCGCAGATTACCGGGACATTTTCGACGCAGGAAGCCAATGACTTGGCCATCGTGCTGAGAGCCGGGGCATTACCGGCTCCCTTGAAGATCATCCAAGACCTCACGGTGGGACCCTCGCTGGGGCAAGATTCCATCGATAAAGGGGTGCGGGCGACGTTGGTTGCCGGCGCAATGGTCGTCGTCTTTATGATCGTCTATTACAAACTCTCCGGCGTGATCGCGGATTTCGCGTTGATTCTGAACCTCGTCTGTTTGATCGGAGCCCTGTCCGCCTTGAATGCGACACTGACTTTGCCCGGCATCGCCGGCATTGTGCTGACCATCGGGATGGGCGTCGATTCGAACGTCTTGATCTTTGAGCGCATCCGGGAAGAGCTGCGGCAGGGAAAACCGGTGCGGCTGGCGGTGGACGGGGGCTACGACAAGGCCTTGCTCACAATCGTGGACTCCCATGTCACGACATTGATCACCGGTGTGGCGCTTTTTCTGTTTGGGACCGGCCCGATCAAGGGGTTCGCTGTGACCCTGTGCCTTGGTATTGCCATTAATCTCTTTACCGCGTTGGTCGGCACAAAGGTAATTTTCGATATCATGAATCAACGACAGAAAGTGGAGCAGTTGAGTATCTAGCGCGGAAGGTGTCAGCGATCAGCTCTTCAGTAAAAAGCTGACGGCTGATGGCTGAACGCTGATAGCGTTTATGAGGGAGAGAGCATGCTAGAAATTCTCGGGAAGACCAATTTCGACTTCATGAGCAAGCGCCGTATTGCTTTCACATTTTCCGGCGTCATGGTGCTGCTGGGAATTATCGCGGTGATTCAGATCGCTCGGGGGTCGGCGAATCTGGGGATCGATTTCGCAGGAGGGACCGCGGTCCAATTGAAGTTCGATCAGCCGGTCCGAATTGATGAGGCGAGGAAGGTGTTGGAAGGAAACGGATTAAGGGATGCTGAACTACAGGAATTTGGGCAAGACAACAAACTGCTGATCCGCGTGAAGGCATCCACGACGATAGAAGAAAAGGTGGCCGAACGAGTCGTGGGCGTGTTCACGAAGGAATTCCCCTCCAACCACTTCGTGGTCGAATCTAGTACTGAGATCGGCCCGACGATCGGTAAGAAGCTTCAGGAAGATGCGTTAATCGCAGTCGTCATTTCATTTGCCGGAATCATTCTCTATATCGCGGCCCGGTTCGAATTTCGATTCGGCATTGCCGCAGCGGTCGCCACGTTTCACGATGTCTTAGCCGTCTTGGGCGCCTTTTACCTCCTGGATAAGGAAATCACCCTGCTCGTCGTCACCGCGCTCCTCACCTTGGCGGGCTACTCTCTGACGGACACAGTTGTCGTGTTTGACCGCATTCGTGAGAATCTGCGGACGCGGAGACGAGACACTGAAGAGACGATGATCAATAATGCCGTCAATCAAGTCCTGAGCCGGACGATCGTAACGAGTTTGACGGTCGTCCTGGTGTTGATACCGTTGACTGTGGCGGGCGGAGAAGTACTTCACGATTTTTCGCTCGCCTTGCTTTGGGGCGTCATCTTCGGCACCTATTCGTCCGTGTTCGTGGCCAGCCCGTTGTTGTTATTATGGCCGGGGACGCCCGGTCGGTTGTTAAAACGCAGTTAGCCGGATGGGCCGGAATCGAAGAGCCTGACAACGTCAGGCCTTGCTCATACACCCATGAAGATCTGGAGTCGGTCTCACAGTCTCCAGCGGAAGATCATCGCGGCAATCGTGATGGTCGGCCTCCTGCCACTGACTCTCCTCCTCGCTCTGACCTATCATGAAGAGCTGCGCTCGCTTCAAGAAACCACTGGAGCGAACTTCAAGGAAGTTGCGGTTGAAGCGTCGCGTCGAATCGAGATGCACATCAGCCGCGGGATGAGCGAAGCCCAGCAACTGGCGACGACCCCGTTTCTCAGGACAGCGGTAACCGAATCCAATCGGACCTATGAGGACAAAGATCCTGCCACGATCCAGGGCATGATCAAGGATTGGCAACAACGGTGGAAGCAACGAGACAAACGAAGTGAATTTCCCCTCTTCATTAACCAAATCGTCACCAATTATCTGATCCGCTGGCACGACATTCGGAAAGCCGACTATGTCGGCATCTTCGTGACCGACAATCAGGGCGCCCTCGTCATCAGCTCGATTCCGCAAGTGGAATATTTCTACGGGAAAACGGCCTGGTGGCAGGCGATCGTGAAGGCCAACGCTCCTCATGTGTACGTGACCGACATCGCGTTTGATCCCAACTTTGGTACCCATGTGGTCGTCGTGGCGGCCCCGATTCTGGATGACGCACAACATGTCGCCATCGGCGCTATCACGATTTTGTTGCGTCGGGACACGTTGTTCCATTCTATTTCCGAAGTCACAGTCGGCTCGACCGGCCATGCGATGTTGTTTAGTTCGGACGGAGTGCCGGTCATCTGTCCGGTCTTGTCCCTTGAAGAACATACGGTCACGCCGGAATTGATCGCGACCATCAATCAGGCGAAATCAGGATGGGCTGTTGCTTCGGATGACTCGCATGGGAGTCGCAATTCGCTGATCGGGTTTGCTCCGGTCCGGTTCGGTGAAAGCTTAGCACCAGGCAGCATCGGTGGAAAACATTGGATCACGGTTGTGCGACAGGATCCGCGAGAGACCTATGCGCCCCTCGCCGATCTGGTGGCAAAGGTGTTGTTGTACGGATTGGCCGTGCTTGCGGTGCTTTCGGGAACCGGTGTCGTGGTGGCGCGCCGGATCGCCCGTCCGATCCAACTCCTACATGATGGTGTACGAGAAATCGGGAGTGGCCGGTGGGACCAGCGACTCGATCTCAAAACAGGTGATGAAATCGAGCATCTCGCCGAGGCGTTCAATCGGATGGCGGCGAATCTTAAGGTCTCGTTTGCGCAGATCGAACAACGCATGGCGGAG
The DNA here is from genome assembly GCA_035623075.1 of Nitrospiraceae bacterium. NCBI lineage: Bacteria > Pseudomonadati > Nitrospirota > Nitrospiria > Nitrospirales > Nitrospiraceae > Nitrospiraceae bacterium. The sequence continues at coordinate 34,517 of DASPUC010000030.1, forward strand.
GTCCATCGTCTTGAGGAAAAATATCGCGACCTCATCGAGCACTCTCCAGAAATGATCTACCAGTTGAACCGCGGCGGTCAGTTTGTCCACGTGAACAAAACAGGTCTCGATAAATTGGGCTATACCCTGGACGAGATGCTGGCGATGCGGCTGTGGGACATTGTGCCGAAGGGACAAGAGACCTTGGTGTTGAATTACCTGGAACGGCTCATGTCCCAGGGACAAAGCTCGATCGAGACGATATTGGTGTCGAAGGATGGTCGACCGGTCGACGTCGAGATTCATGCGACGGCTTTGCTCGACCAAGAACGAGGCGGGCTCGTGCATTCGCGCGCGTTCGTCCGCGACATCACGGAACGGCGCCAACTGGAACGGCAGCTCCAACAGTATACGACCAAGCTGGAACAAGCGGTGTCGGAGCGAACCCAGCAGCTCGTTGCCTCGCAAGCACGCTATAAGGCTCTCTTTGATCTCGTGGCCGACTCCGTGTTTATGGTGGATCCTGAGGGCGTGGTGGTGGCGGTGAACAAGCGGGAAGAACAAGCGCTCGGCTATGCGGAATCCATGGTGGTCGGGAAGAGTCTGTTTGACGTGGCGACGCCGGAACATCGGGAGGTGCTGCGCGAGCTGCTGACGAACCTCATGGTGGGACAGCGGCAGGCGCCCACCAAGGAAATCACCGTACGACATGCCACTGGACGAGAGATGCCGGTCGAGATGGACCTCATTCATGTTGGAGCGGGGGAGAGTCCGTTGGTGATGGTTCAGTTACGCGACATCACGGATCGGAAACTGCTTGAGCGTCAATTGCAGACCTATCGAGAGGAACTTGAACTCAAAGTCCGTGAACGGACGAGAGAAATTGAAGAAACCAAACAATATCTCGAAAACTTGCTCGAAAACGCGAACGACGTCATCTACACCTTGGATACGGATCAACACTTCACCTACGTGAATAGTAAAATTGAGGCATGGGGCTATCGCAAGGACGATTTGATCGGGCGGCCGTATCTCTCGTTGTTGTCGAAGCGGCATCGGGGACGTCGTTTGAAAAACACGCTCGATATCGGTGCGAAGCAGGTCTATGAGGTGGAAGTGGTTACGCGTATGGGAGAGGCGAGAACCGTTATGGTGAGCGTCTCGCCGCTTCACGGGGTTGGAGGGACGATCCTCGGAGTCCTAGGCATCGCCCGAGACATGACGGAAACCAAGAAACTGGAACAACAGATTCGGAATTCAGAAAAGTTGGCGTCGGTCGGGAAGCTGGCTGCCGGCGTGGCGCACGAGATCAACAATCCGCTGGGAGGGATGTTGAACTGTCTCTACAATCTGCGCAAAGGCACCCTCTCTCCGATGCGACAAGAGGAGTATGTCGCCTCGATGGAAGATGGGGTGCGCCGCGTGCAGAAAATCGTTCGACAGCTGCTTGATTTCTCCCAGCAGCATGAGCCGGCCTTCGCACCAGCCGACATCAATCAGATCATCGACCAAGTTCTGGTTTTGACCACTCATTTGTTCGCTCCCAATCAGATTGTGCTGGAAACTTTGCTTGGTCATGGGTTGCCGAGCTTGATGGTCGACCGTCATATGATCGAGCAGGTTCTGATGAATTTAATCCTCAACGCGGTGCAAGCGATGAAAGGCGGCGGTGTTCTGACGATTCGCACGTCTGTGGTGGAAGGCGTGTGCCTCGTTGAGGTGTGTGATACGGGATCGGGCATCGCGCCAACCGTGCTGCCCAAAATTTTTGATCCGTTCTTTTCAACGAAAGGTGAAGGGGAAGGGACCGGGCTGGGTCTTTCGGTCAGCCTCGGGATTGTGGGACGCCACGGAGGAAAAATTCTCGTGGAGAGCGAAGTCGGCAAAGGTACGACGTTTACTCTTTGCTTGCCCCTTTCCCGCGACCGGTCGTTCGTGGAGAAGACGTCATGAAGGGACTCAGAATCCTCATCGTCGATGATGAGCCGTTGATGCGGCTTTCGATGGCGGATGCTTTGGAAGCCGTGGGCTATGACGTTCAGGCTGCGGCATCCGGGACGGAGGGGATCGAGGCCATCCGCCTGCGCGAATTCGATCTTGTGATCACAGACTTGCGTTTGCCCGGCGCGGACGGTTTGGCGGTTCTGAAGGCAACCAAGGAGAAGGCTCCTCAGACCGATGTGGTGGTGATCACAGCGCACGGATCCGTCGAAACGGCGGTGGGAGCGATGAAGCTCGGCGCCTTTGACTACATCACCAAGCCGTTTCAAATGGATGAGTTGCTGCTGATCGTCGAGCGTGCCGGCAAGGTGATCGCGTTGCGGCGGGAAAATCAGGATCTCAAGGAAACCCTGGAAGACAAGTTCAGCTTCGGCGGGATTCTCGGAACCAACAGCCAGATGCGGGCGGTGCTCGATAAGATCAAGCTGGTGGCGGCGACCGATTCCACGGTCTTGATACTGGGTGAAAGCGGGACAGGGAAAGAACTGGTCGCCAACGCCATTCACCAGAATAGTCCGCGGAGCCACTATCCCTTGATTAAAGTGAGTTGTGCCGCGCTCCCTGAAACGCTGCTCGAAGCCGAACTCTTCGGTCATGAGAAGGGCGCCTTCACGGGAGCGCTTCGCCAGCGACGGGGTCGGTTCGAACTGGCGCATAAAGGCACGCTGTTTCTGGACGAGATCGGGGAAATTTCTCCGGTTGTGCAAGTGAAGCTGCTCCGCGTGTTGCAAGAGAGAAAGTTTGAGCGGGTCGGTGGCAACGACACCATCGATGTTGATGTCCGGCTCGTCTGCGCGACGCAAAAGGATCTCCGCAAAGAAGTGGCGCAAGGCCGGTTTCGCGAAGACCTCTTCTATCGTCTCAACGTCGTGCATGTTGTGATTCCTCCGCTGCGTCAGCGGCAGGAAGATACCATGCTGATCGCCGAGCATGTGCTGAACACCTGCTCGGTCAAGATGAACAAGAAGTTGCGAGGCTTCTCGCAACAGGCCAGGGAACTGCTCCTGCGCTATTCGTTTCCTGGGAACGTTCGGGAATTGGAAAACATGGTCGAACGTGCGGTGGCGTTGGGACGGGACCGAGACGCAATCCAACCATCCGATCTCTGTGGGTTCCAATCCTGTCCCTTCGCCGGTGGCGCACCCCAGGAATCGTGCGGCTTTTGCAGCGAGGGACTTTCCGGGGTAGGGACACGACGGCATGCGCAGCCCTTGACCTCGTTGGCCACAGCGCGCGAGCAATTCGAGCGGGAATATATCGTCGCTGTGTTGGAACGGGTTGAAGGAAGCCGGACGACGGCGTCGAAAATTCTGGGGCTCTCGCGCAAGGCTCTCTGGGAAAAATGCAAGCGGTACAAAATCCCGTCGGCGAAGGGCGAAGCGGAGGAGGAAGGCGAGTAATTGATGGTGGCGGGCGAGAGAAGCAGACTCTCTGGCTTACTCACCGTGCTCGCGCCCCGCGCGGCACCCAAGGTAGGTTTTATCCCGTCGCCAAGAACCATCGAAGGGCTCTGGGTCGAACAAGTTCTGTTTGGCGGTGCTCGCTAGGGTCAATGGCGCGTCTCGGCGCGCCAGGGGTTGGGCGGGTGACAAAGAGGCGCCGCAATCAAGGATCGACCAGGCCGCTTCGCGAAGAGATGATTATGTGCTGAAGGGCCGATGGACGTGCGCAGTTGCGAGTGAGCCACCTCGTCCCCAACTTTAAGGAGTGTGGGCGAGGACAAACTGCTGAGCGGCCTATCCCCGCTTGAAGCAGGGAGAAGGCAATAACCTGAAGCGAACCACTGAACGGGGCCGAGTGTTAAGAAGGCGACAGGCTTGGAAACGGCCTGTCGCCTTTCTATTTTTTTCCTCTTGCGGGTAGCTTGTGCAAAGGTGCCTGCCGGAAAGCTTCGTGCCTTCATCGGAGAAACCGGGACCCAACGAGACTGTGCCGAGAGGGAAAGCTGGAACTGACCGACGCGTCACGGTCTGGTAAGACCGTGACGGAGAGAATTCCAGAAGGCTTCCGCTCGGGGCAGTCCGGAAGGGTGGTTTCGGGAGATGAGGAGCGAAGCTTTCCGGGAGGCGCCGCTATTCTTGATGTTCCGGCCCGCACTCCCACAGTTTCACCGTCCGGTCCCAGGCCGCGCTGGCCAGTCTCGTGCCGTCGGATGACAGGACCACCGTACGAACACCGCCGCTATGTCCCTTCAGGGTCCGGAACACGCGGCCGGTCGAGAGATCCCAGAACTTGATCGTCTGATCGTCGCTGGCGCTAATGAGGACTTTCCCGTCAGGGCTGACAGCCAGCGAACGGACCCATCCCGTGTGTCCCGTCAAGGTCCGTCGTTCGAGGACATTCGGCAAGTCGAAGAGCTTGATTGTGGTATCGCGACTTCCTGTGATGAGCGTCTTTGCATCGGGCGTAAACGTCATGGCGCCGATCCAATAATCCATCGGCTTTTGGAAGCCGCCGTCGTCCTCGATGTAATACCCGCGTGTTTCCGTCGAGTCTTCCTCATCTTCTTTCCAGTGGCCGTTGTGGAGCACTTTTTCTTCTCCACTCGGGAGGACTTCCCAAAGCTTAATTTTGCCGATATCGCTGCCGCTGGCGAGATGGATTCCGTCTGGTGAAAACGCGACACAAGGCGACCAGTGGTGGTCATATTGGTCTTTTCCGAGCAGGGTCATGAGCTCGGTGCCGGTCGTGACTTCCCAAATCTTGATGTCTTTGTTGTGGCTCCCTCGGGCCAGCATGAGGCCGTCGGGTGACAGAGAAAGACTGCACACGTTGTGATCATAGCGGGTGAAGAGCAGTTTCAATGGTTCGCCGGTCCGAGGATTCCAGAGCCGGATGGTTCGATCGTCGCTTCCTGTTGCGAGAGTCTGTCCATCAGGCGTATAGACCACTGCCCGGATATCGTTCGTATGTCCCCTGAGAGACCGGAGCAGCCGCCCCGTTTCAATTTCCCAAATCCGGACGAGACGATCCACGCCTCCACTCGCTAGGGTCAACCCATCCGGTGCAAAGGCCACCGACCAGACTCCGTGAGAGTGGCCACGGAATGTTCGAATTTCCCTCGCGTCGGCTTTCCAATATTCGAGACAGTCGACCGGTTGCTTGGTCATTCCCGGTCCTGCTGAGCTTGAGGAATGGGTTGGTGCGATCGGCGTCGTTGTAACAGGGTCAGCCATGGTGAATCTTCCTTTGCACGAAACGGATGCGCTTCCGGCCACCGCCCTGACTTGATTGCAAAACGGCGATTCGGGCCAGTATAATTTCGCTGCGATCAGTCGTGATCGTAAGAGATGCCCAGTCGCCAAGTCAAGCCGGCGATCGGGGCGTTTTGCCGGTCCGTCAAGGAACTTTCGAAGTCTTCCACGCTATGGGAAGTGATTGAGGACGAGTATGGAACTTCGCTTTCAACCCGCGTTGCTTCAAGAAGTCATCGACTCGTTTGTCGAAAAGACAGAACGGGAGGGCGACCCCACCTATTATAAAGAATTCCACGAATTGGCCGATCCGATTTACGAGAAGTTCACCCTCGACGATCGCGAAAGTGAGTTTAAGAAGCTCTACCAGTATCTGTTCGGGATCTGGGGATTTTCAGACATTATCCGCGATGCGTTCAACGAGTACCCGGTCCTCAGGAAGAGCATCGGGATTGTCCTGGTCAAAGGCGTACTCAAAGAGGATCAGGAAGGGGTGGATATTCTCAGAAAATGGGGCTCGGTTGAGCAGGAACTGGCCAAACAGTTTGAAGAGAAGGGGCTGAAAGGCGTCGGCATCAAGCTCATTCCGCGCCGATTCTACGATCCCGCCCTAACTCGTTATTGCCGTCACGAACTCATGCATATCTCTGACATGCTGGATCCGCTGTTTGGGTACGATCCTGATACGAAGGTGGGACAAAACCCCGGTGAAGAGACACTGATTCTCCACCGGTATCGGGTGCTCTGGAGCATCAGCGTGGACAGTCGCCTGGTAACGGCCGGTAAAGAACCCATGTTGCCGAAGGAGGATCGCTTCAAAGAATTTCGCTCCTGGTATCGGAAAATTCCCGCTCCTCAGTTGAAGTCCGTCTTCGAGGGACTCTGGCAGACGGGATTCTTTACCCATTCAGAGTTGATCGAGATGGCCACGGATACGTTGCGTGTGATGGACCGAGCCGTGGATGTCGAAGGAGGCGAAGTTCCGGACACGGCCAACAAGGTCATGCTCATGCCGGGATTTCCGTGCCCGCTCTGCCGGTTTCCCACCTATTCCTGGGTCGAGGACATGGACAATAAGGTCGAGTCCTATGTGTTGGATTTCATCCGCGAGAATCATCCCGGTTGGGATATCGAGTTCGGCGCCTGTGACCGCTGCATTGAGGTCTACAAACTCCGAGCGGACGGCGTGATGTAACGCAGATGGTGAAACCGCCCATCAGCATCGTTCTCGTATCGCTCAAGGGCTCGACGTACAGAAAAAAGTACGCCTCGACCTTTCGCTCGCTGCGGCCTTGCTGCATAGACAGTTTGACCATCTCCCCAGAATAACAATTCATACTGTGGCCACCGATCCGAAATACGGCCGGCGCGACTTCTTCAAAGACTCGGTCCTATCTGTTGCCAAAGCCGCTCGTGAATTTTCCATCCATAGCAACGAGACGCCTGAAAAACCGGCCGCGCCGCTTCGCACGGATTGGCTGCGTCCTCCTGGCGCGGTCGACGAGGCGTTGTTTCTCGAGCGGTGCACGAAATGCAGCGACTGCGTAAAGGCCTGCCCACACGGCTCGATCGTCTTCCATCAGCAGGACGGAACGCCCGTAATTTTTCCGGATCAAGTTCCATGCTATCTCTGTGACGACACGCCGTGTATTGCCGCCTGCGCCACCGAAGCCTTGGTGCCGGTCGGGGAACGAGATGACATTCGGATGGGGCTCGCAACGGTGTCGCATCAGTTGTGTACGGCGGCGCAAGGTTGTCATGCCTGTGCGTCCAAGTGCCCGACGCAGGCCCTCTCAATGGATTTTGACGTCCAACGCCTGGTCGTAACGGCTGAACGTTGTGTGGGCTGTGGCCAATGTGAGCAAGTCTGTAAAACGGTGAATGATCACATCGCCATCAAAGTGACACCGGCTCGTCTTTGTCCACAGAAGTACCCCTGAAAAACCAATGAATTCTGAGCTAACCCGTGATCATATAGACCAAGACACATCGAAAAGAAAGCCCAGGGAATCAGAGCTTTTTCCTGTGGGCAGCGAGGATCAGATCGGGCTTGACATGCCCCAGGCCTTTACCTATCATAGCGAACCTCAGCAGTGGTCTGACTGCTAGCGCCGAGGAAAAAAACGGCGTGGTGCGCGCCAGACAGGAGAGCTGATTCTCATGACGAGTAAACAGCCAGTGCCTGCTTCACAGTCCGCAGCCGCTGTAATGACTAACCCCCCAGCAATCAAAGATTCTCCAGCAGTCGAACGAGCCCTCAGTCGCAGCAAGTTGTACCTCCTCCTTTCGTGGAGCCTCCTCTATCCGGAGGACGAAGAATTTCTCGATTACATGCAATGCGGAGAATTCGTCGAAGACGGCCGCGCCGCACTCGATGCGTTGCAGGCTGCACTCGATGGTTTTGGCGGCGAACGGGCCAAACAGAAGATTGCGCTCTTGCAGAAGCATTTTGACCACATTGAAAAACTCGTCGTCTCGGAGTGTGTGAATTGGCAACTTTCCGACCTGCAATCCGAACATCGACGCGTGTTCAGCAATGTGATCACGCTCGACTGTCCGCCTTACGAAACTCTGTTCGGGAACGACCACGTGTTTGCCCAATCGCACGTCATGGGCGACATTGCCGGCTTCTACAAGGCGTTCGGCGTAGAATTGTCGAAAGACATTCACGAACGACTGGATCACCTCAGTGTCGAATTCGAATTCATGCATTTCCTCGCCTATAAAGAATCTTACTCCCGCTGTCATGACAGCGCAGAGAAAACCCAGATCGTAGTCGATGCCCAGAAGAAATTCGTCAAGAATCACATCGGGCGCTGGGTGCCGCTCTTCTGCCGGATGCTGGTGAAGAAGGCTGATTCAGGCCTGTTCAAGATCGTGGCGGACATGACCTCAGACTGGATGGACTTCGAAGCCGCGTTTTTAAACGTAACCGCGCAACCCTACTCAGAGGCCGATTATCGGCCTGCCACCTTCAATGCCCCTGAAGGCCAAACGTACGAATGCGGTGCGCAGGATCAAGGCAACGAACTGAGTCTGTTGCTGAACGAAACGGGTGCACAGAATTTCATGGATCACAAGGACAAAGAGCAAGACAAGGAGGAGGGGGGGCCGGTCGGAACCGCCTAGCTGGTTGAGTCTTTATCGTGTCGCGGATTTTTTCTTTGCAGGCAGTCATACATTGGTTGGTGTTTAATCTTTTAATAGAGGAGGGTATAGTCACATGAGAGTAGTGCAGACACACAACAAGCATGTGGTGTTTGGCATTCTTCTCTCTGCGTTGATCGTCGGCGTGATGTTGACGATCGGGCAGGTACCGTTGGCCGTCAGCCAACCGGTGACCATTCCGGCGAAGACCGTCAAGGGGCCGATCCCGATGGATGGCGCGAACCCGGTTTGGGAGAGCGTCCCGGGCGTGATCGTGCCGCTCAGCGGCCAGCTGATTACCACGCCAATGCATCCGAACATCTCCGTGAAATCGGTGTTTGTGAAGGCGATGACCAACGGCAAAGAGGTCGGGTTGCGTCTGGAATGGAATGACCAGACCAAGAATGATACAACCATTGGTCCGCAGGACTTCCGCGACCAGGTTGCCATCATGTTCCCGGTCAATACCTCTGGTGCGCCACCGTTCCAATGCATGGGCCAATCCGGCGGGACCACCAACATTTGGCGGTGGAACGCGGAGTGGCAGAAGGATCTCGGTAAGGACAGCGCCGGGATTTGGGACGTCGACGATCAATATCCCGGGATTTTCTGGGACTATTACTTTGAAGAGCCTGCGGGCGGTGTGACCTATCCGGATCGGATTGGGCGCAGCCTCGGACCCTTCAATCCCGGAATCTGGTCCGGCAATATCATGTCTGACCCGACGTTGCGCGTGAGCTCGGTCGAGGACCTGAATGCCAACGGCTTCAGCACCCTCACGACGCAGGCTCACCAAGACGTAATCGGGAACGGCGTGTGGGAACCGGCAGGATCCGTCAAGGGCGGAGGGTATTCCGGCCCAACCTGGCGCGTGGTCGTCAAGCGATCACTGGAGACCGGTGATGCTAACGACGTCCAGCTCAAGGGCGGCATGACGGTACCAATTGCATTCGCCGTATGGGATGGTAACAACATCGAGCGTAATGGGATGAAGGCGCTCTCCACCTGGTTCTCGCTCAAGCTATAACGAGCAGACAGGTGGTTGACGAAACCACCTCTCGTCTCTCGGGACGAGGGCAACAGTAGCTAAGAAAATCCCCTGGGGTTGCGGTCGCGCGAGTGACGGTCGATCCCGGGGGATTTCTTTTTTTTTCACCTATTTTTGGAGGTAGAGGCATCCCTGTCGATTAAGTGATGCCCTGAAGCCTCCAACGAGACGGTCAGGGTTGATTTTCGCGCCTTCCGGAGTGTATAAGCCATGGAAGGTCTATATCTTAATTTCGTCTTATATTTCATACTGGTCGGTAGAGATTTCCTATGAAAGTGTCTCTGCTTTTTCCCCCTACCTGGCACCCGTCCCAACCGTACCTCAGCCTTCCCTCTCTGACCGGATTTCTCAAGCAATCAGGGGTCACGGGTGTCTCCCAGCGGGACCTCGGCATCGAATTGTTGGATCATGTTCTGACTCGGTCCTATGGAGCTGATCTCTATCAACAGCTGATAGAGAAACGCCGGGCGCTGGACCATGAGCGGACCGGGGAGACAGGGCCAGGAAGTGCGGAGCATCACGCTCGCATCGTGGAGTCGTTGGACCGGTTCCCCTATTTGATCGATCGGATCGAGCCAGCCAAAGAGACGCTGCGAGGTGAAGGTTTCTATGACATGGAGGCCTACCGCGAAAGTCTGTTTCTGATCGATAAATGGCTGGAACTGATTTCCACGCTGTACTTTCCCACCCGCATGACGGTCGTCGACAATCAATTCAGCACCTATTCCATCTATTCGTCCAAGGATCTGATGACAGTGATCCGGGACGAGAGCCAAAATCCCTATATCAGCCTGTTTCGTGAGTCGTTTCTACCCTCGATCCTCGGAGGCCATCCCGACTTAATCGGAGTGTCCATTACGGCGACGTCCCAGATCATCCCGGGCCTCACGCTTTGCCGCCTCATCAAGGAACGTGCACCGGAGGTCCATGTTACGATCGGAGGAAGCATTTTCACCAGGCTCGTGGATAACCTGCGCCGCTGCCAGAATCTCTTTGATTTGACCGACGACATCATCGTCTTCGAAGGAGAAACGGCGCTGCTCGAGCTCGTGAATCAACTGGCCGGGAAGAAAGACTTCAGTAAGGTGCCGAACTTGATCTATCGCCAGAACGGCAAGATCATCGTGAACCAGCCGTTCTATTCGGAGAACGTCAACCAACTCCCGGCCCCCAACTACGACGGCTTTCCACTCAACCGCTATTTATCTCCGGAGCCGGTTCTGCCGGTCCAATTCTCACGCGGCTGTTACTACAAAGATTGCGCGTTTTGCGCGCTCACCCTGGATCATCAGAACTTCCGCCAAAAGGAACCGGCCCGCACCGTCGGAGAGTTGGAATGGCTGAAACAGCGTTATGGGGCGCAATTCTTCTTCTTTACCGACGAATGTTTCGCGCTGTCGCCGACCAAGCGGTTGTGCCAGCAGATGATCGAGCGGCAGCTTGATGTGAAATGGACCTGCGAGATGCGGTTCGAAAAGCATCTGACGCGTGACCTGCTGGCTTCGATGCGGGATGCCGGATGTCTCAAGATTGTCTTTGGTCTCGAATCGTTCAACCAGCGGATCATGGATTTCATGAAAAAAGGGATCAAACAAGAGTGGGTCCGCCGCATTTCGGACGACTGTGTCGATCTCGGCATCGCCGTCCATTGTTACATCATCGTGGGATTCCCGACGGAAAAGGAAGAGGAGGCCCTCGAGACGATGAATTTTATCGTGCAGAACAAGCGGCTCAACGAGTCGTACGGCTTCTCCTGTCAGCCCTGCTTGTTCGATTTGGAGAAGGAAGCTCCGATTATGAGCGACCCCGGCGGATACGGAATTCGTCGGATTATGCGGCCCGCCGCGGAAGATTTGAGTTTAGGATTCTTTTACGAGGTGCAGGAGGGAATGACCCCGGATCAGGCTGAACGGCTCTACCAGCATGTGTATGAAAAAATCAGTGAGGTCGTATGCGAGTTGCCGTTCAACTATTCGATGGCGGATGGCCTTCTGTACATTGCGCGTGCAAAGGCACAGCCGGTGACTGTGGCACAGTCGGCCGGTTCCTAAGCGGGCGGTGTAGCCCCTCGTGTTCGTCGATTGGGACGATGTGTTAGTCCCATAAGCAGGAGATCCTCGTGACAGCACTCACAGCGGCCAGCGAACGGGTGACTGGAAAATTGGGGGATCAGACCCTCCTGTTCCAATATACGATCAAGCTGGTGCTACTGATCTCGTTCCTGGAATTGGTCCTCTACCGCCTCGTGTCACGTCTGGGGATGCATCTCAGCAAATTGGCGGCGGAACACGGATGGATTGTTCCAACGTTTACGGCGCTCACAGAGATCGGGCAGTGGCTGTTGAATGCAGTGGCGATTTTGCTCTTTCTCGGCCTGGGTGTTGCGATTCTCAACCGATCAGTCGGACGGAGCATGAACGGATTCGACAAGATCACGGTTCCCTGTATTGCGCTGTTGCTTCTGTTGACGGTGGGGTTTCTCTTCGTCCAGCCGACGATGCTGGGGTCCTCTCTCTATAATCTGGTCGCATTGGTGACGCTCATTTGTCTTATGACGGAGTATCTGTCCACACACGAAGAATGGTCTCACCGTGCAATGGGGCTCACGTATCTGTTCGGGATCGGGGGATGGTTGTATTACCAGATTGTCTCGACGGCGTATAGTTTTCTCGGCACGGTCGCTGCGCCACCCATGGTCTACGAAGCACATCGAGCCGGCGAGGCCCTCATGGTTCTGTCCAGCATGCTCGTATTCTGGGCGTATGGACAGGGGGTCTCGATTCGCTCGCGCAATCAGCGTCAACGGCACCGCGCCATCTGGTTTTGGACCACCGCCGCGTCGATCTTCGTGGGGATGCTGGTTTTGGATTATCTTCTCGACCACTACAATTCAGCGATGGCAGCAAATATCAGAAGCGGCGCAAGAGGCATCGGGTGGATTTTTCAATTCGGGATGGGGTACACCTTCTACTTGCCGTTTGCATTCTATATGGCCGGGTTGATTTGTTGGTCCTATACAGTGATCAAGCTGCTGACCATGGGCCGTCTGGCCGGGTACGGGATCGGTCTGATGTTTATCGCAGGCTATGCACTGTTGTATTCAAACTTGACGCTCATGGTCATTCTGGGCGTCATGCTCTTGACGATGGATCGCGTCAAACGAGAGTCGGTGGAATCCGCACCAGCCTCGAGCGCGTCGATGATGGGGACTCCCGACACACTGGTGAGCGGACATGTATAATGTAACCGTCTTGGAATAGGATCACGTATGAACGAACCAGCCTCGACTCCTCACGAACCGAGCCCTGCAGCAGTCGATCCCGGCGATATGCCGCTGGCGCCGGATGAAGAAATCGCCGAACTCGAAAAGATGCTGGCGGCCGAACCGGACGATTTTCAAGCGCGCTGCCGGCTCGGAGAACTCTATTTCAGCAAGGGAAGGCTGGATGACGCCCTCGTCGAAGTCAAGAAATCCATCGAGATGGCGGAGGGGTTGCGGGCGGAAATGAATCGCTCACTCGCCATGTACTATTCGAACTTGGGTACGATCTACGCTACGAAGAACATGGCGGACGAGGCCCAAGCCGAGTTCAAACATGCGCTTGAAGTCTTCCCGCATGACGTGCTTGCCCTGTTCAACCTCGGACGGCTTCATGCGGACAAGAAACAGTACTTGGAGGCCAAGAGCTATTACGAACGCCTCGTGGAAATCACACCGGACGATCCGATCGCCTGGTACAACATCGCGGGCGTTTATGTCGAGTTGGATAATCCGCAGGTGTCGGACTACAACACTATCGATATGGCGATTCAGTGCTATCTCCGCACGCTGGAACTGGACCCGAAGCATCTGGAGGCCAGTTTCAAGCTGATGGATTTAGCACTCAACCATAAAAAGACGGATCTCGCCATCCGAGTTATGGAAGACGCCGTCGAACAAAATCCGGACGAGCCACTGGCCTACTACAACCTCATCAACGTGTACGACAAGTGCAAGATGTTCGAGCAGGCTGAACAGACCAGGCAGCGGCTCAAAGATCGATTTGCAAAACGGGCCAAGGAAAGCGCATCATCTTGATTTACAGACGGAGGAGTATACCATGTTTGGGAGTCTTGGTTTCACAGAGTTGATCCTCATTCTTGTCATTGTGTTGATCATTTTCGGAGCGGGCAAGCTGCCGCAACTGGGTGAAGGGATCGGCAAGGCCATTAAGGGCTTCAAGAAGTCTGTGCACGAAGCCGATGCGATCGAAGCTGAAGCTCAGGCGGCCCAGCAGCAGACGGCGGCCACGCCTCAGCAGGCGATACCGGCTGCACCGGCGCCAGCCGCTCCTGTTGTCGAGCAGCATGCCGCGACCGCCCAACCGGCCTCGCGAGGATAGGTTCCGGGCCACAAGCGAGGATCGGAAGGTATGGAAACAGACGTTCAACTCGCGACGGGGTACATCGAAACTTTCGCGGGCAACGGGAAGGCCCGCAGCACCGGAGACGGTAAACGCGCCGTCAAGGCGGGGATTCCCTTGCCGCATCACGCCGCGCTCGACAAAGAGGAGCGATGGCTCTATTTTGCCGAGTCCGGATCCGACCGCATCCGACGCATCGATCTCCAGGAAGGCACACTGCACAATTTCGCCGGCATCGGCGAGACCTGCTATAGCGGGGACGACGGTCCCTGCGGAGAAGCGGGCCTGTACCTTCCGCTCGATCTCGTGTTCGACTCCCGCAACGATCTCTACGTCTGTGACTCCGGCAGCAATCGAATCCGTAAAATTGACCGCGAGACCGGCATCATCACCACCGTAGTGGGAACCGGGCAACATGGGTTCAATGGGGACGGTCCCGCACTCGAGATCAACCTGACGTGGCCGGCCGCCATCGCCTTCGACAGCAACGACGTGATGTACATCGCCGACACCCAGGCACACCGGGTTCGTCGGTTCGATCCGCGGACGGGTCTGGTCACGACGATTGCCGGCGCGTGGACGGCGGAGGATGATGCCCGCGAACAGCCGCTTGTGGCCAGGAACCTCGTTGTTCTGTCCGGTGATGCGATCGGAATCGATTTCACCGACGACCACGGCTGGCTGATGCCGGTCTGCTCAGATGGGCTGGACCTCTCGATGTATCTGGACGACGGCAAGTCGGCTTCGGAGGCGAGGCTCTATGACATTGTGGGGATTGCCGTCAACAGCAAAGGCGATGTCTACGTCGTCGACAAAGGCAGCAATCGAGTCCGCAAGATCGACATCCCAAGCGGGATCATTTCGACCGTTGCAGGCGTCTGCCGGTACGGCTTTGACGGCGACAACAAGCCGGCCACGAAGGCGATGCTCCATGCGCCAGAAGCCGTCGTATTCGACCCCCAGGATAACATGTATATCTCCGATACGATGAACCACCGTGTCCGGCGGGTCGATGCCAAGACCGGTGTCATCACCACGGTCGCTGGTAATGGCGACAGCGGCTATGAAGACAAGAACATGGGTGGCTGCGGAGCCGCCCGATTTGTGGCGAAAGAATCCGCCGGTACGCTGAAACATGGTGATGGCCTGCTCGGCGTCGAGGCGGTGGTGAACTCTCCGGTCGGGCTCGCCCTGGACTCTCAAGGACATCTCTTTGTCTGCGAACGGGGTGAAAATAAAATTCGTCGCGTGAAGCTCTGGTAGCGTCGCCGGCGGTTGTCCCGTTCGGTCTCGCGCCTCGTGTGTGATAGGCGGAACCTCTCGCGACATAGGCACTGGTCATCCGAGGGCCCTGCATGGTGCGCATGACGACGGCTAACCGTTCTCGTCCCCTCTGGCTCTTCTTTCTCTCCCTTCTGAGTGTGGCAGGTGTGTTGGGAGGCCTCGGTATTCCTTTGGTAAGTTCAGAGGGTATGATCATCCGGTCGCAGCTCGTTGACGGGGAGTTGCCGACAACCCCAGAAGATGCGGCCTGGTCCAAGGTGCCACCGATGACCCTTCCGTTGAGCGGTCAGGTCATCACGAGGCCGGTCTGGCCGGAACCGACCGCCCGTGCCCTGACCGTGCGGTCGTTGCACAACGGCACCGAGATCGCGTTTCTGCTGGAATGGCAAGACAATACAAAGAACGACCGTCTGACGCCCGGGACCTTTCGAGACGGGGTCGCGATCGGACTTCCACTCGGCGATGCGCCGGCGTTCTTTTGCATGGGCCAACTTGATCACTACATCAACATTTGGCATTGGAAGGCGGACTGGCAGAGCGACATCGATCGACGGGCGGCTCGAGCCGGAGAAAAGAAAAGTGGCGAAGTACGCACGTTCGAAGTCATCCCTCGCCGGATCTCGTCGGTGGAGGATCTCATCGGCGGCGGGTTCAGTACGCTGACGACGAAAGAAAAGCAGGGACGGGTGCAGGGCAAGGCCACGTGGAAGGACGGTGTCTGGCACGTCGTCATGCGGCGGCCGCTCTCAAGCGACGAGCAGGAAAACGAAGCCAAGTTGATTCCCGGCCGAATCCAAACGGTGTCGTTTGCAGTCTGGAATGGGGAGAACAAGGAGCGGAACGGGCAGAAGGCCGTGGCGCCGTGGTTTCAGCTGGTGATCGATCCGGTTGCGAAACTGTAGGTTTCTTGGTGTGATGTAAAAAAGTACTCGCCGGCATTGGAGGAGAGATCGGTTTGACGGATCGACGACAGCAAGCCCTTCGCCACAGGAGGGCTTTTTTTATGTGCGTTGGCCTTTCACTTATTATGATGGTGGGAGGAGGTGTGCCCGCTGACGGATGGGCGGCCGACCAGGAACCCATGACGGTCGAAGAGGCGACTCGACTGGGCGAAGAATTCGGGGTCATCGTGGGGGAAGTCGATGAAGAGATCCAGAAGGAGTTAAAGCTGCAGCGACCTCAGGGCGTCGCGGTATTTGAGGTAATTGGTAATTCTCGAGCCGATTATGCGGGGATTAAGGTGCGATCGGTCATTAAGGAAATCGATAAGAAAGAAATCAAGAACATGATCGACTTCGGGCGATCGATCAAGGTGGCGATGAAGGAATGTAACTTTACACTCGGGACCTACGAGCCCGCCGATCCGGGCGATCCGGTCGGGTGGGGTGTCAACTTTCACTTCGTCGGGTGTAAGCGGGATTAGGAACGATCCATGCGCATCAGACACCGCTTAGCCGTCGGACTTTTTCTCGCCATCGTGGTAGCCGTCAATGGCCTGTACCATGGGTCCGCGATTGCGCAGAAGGCTGACGGTCAGGCACCGGCCGACTGGATAGCAGAGATCGAAAAAGTCTTCATTCGGTCGGAAGACTGCAAACAGTGTCATGACCGGCACTATGAAGAATGGAAGGGCATGCGGGAGCAGACGCCCGATCTGAAGACGTTCGGTCGGGTCGATGCCGCGCTGCTGCACGGCACCTCGCTGGAGTCTCCGGTATTCCGCACCGTCCTGGGTGTCTGGATGCAGACGAATCCGACCGCCGAGGAGCGGCGTCGCTGCCTGTCCTGCCACGTGCCTTCCACGACGGTATTTCCGCAGCATGCTGAAAAAATTGTCGGGCAGGTGTTAGCTGGAAAACCAAAGATCGAAGGGATCGGCTGCGCCTCCTGCCATTTGATCAAGCAAGTTGAGTCGGCGCCGAGTCCTCCTCCAACGTTCAAAATTGAGCCAGGGAAGATGATCTACGGCCCGTACAAAGATCCGGAAGAGAATCTCGTCCACCCGGCCACGCAATCC
Source organism: Nitrospiraceae bacterium (assembly GCA_035623075.1). NCBI lineage: Bacteria > Pseudomonadati > Nitrospirota > Nitrospiria > Nitrospirales > Nitrospiraceae > Nitrospiraceae bacterium. The sequence continues at coordinate 51,590 of DASPUC010000030.1, forward strand.
GACCTCTTCCGCGGCGCAAACTACTGCGCCTCCTGTCATTTCGATAAGGTCAAGGACGTGACGCAGAAGGATATTCCGGGAGAAATTCTGCAAGGTACGATCTGCCAGGATTGCCACATGGAGCCGTCGACCGGCAGTTCGACGTCCAAACGCGGCGCGATGACGCGATCCATCGGCCGGCATTGGTTCCGTGGCGTCGTGATTCCCGGCATTCTGCTCAAGAACAGAAATCTTCAGGCGGAATGGATGCCGCGTGTCGACATCGATGCGACCAAATCCGCCTCGGGTGTCGAAGGCAAGGCCTTGGTCAAAGTGGGAAGCCTGCCCCACAGTTTTCCGGACGGTGATCCGGTCTTGAAGCAATTCTTCCTCACGATCACGGTCAAAGACGCTCAAGGCAAGGTCTTGAGTCAGGAGACGAAGCAATTTGGACTGCCCTACGACAAGATTCTGCGCGGGCCGATTCCCGATCCGTTCATCAAAGGCGGAAATACAAGAAAGGTCCCGTTCTCACAAGCAATCCCTGCCGGGGCCACGGCGGCGACGGTCGAGGCTGTCCTGAGTTATGCCTTGATCCCAACGCCGGATGCTGCATTGCGCGACAAGTATCTGGCGACACTGGCGAACGACAAAGAACGGGATGCGGCAAAGAACATTCTCGACGACTATACCCAACCGCGTGTGCTGACCTATCGAGCCAAAACCTTGTAGCGGCAACGTAAGGAGAAGCGGCGTGATCGTCAGTCAATCTCGACGTGTGAGAGTTGCGGTAGGAACCGCCATCGTGCTGTCTCTGCTGGTCGGTGGACATCTGGTTTCGACCGGTCTTTTTGCACAAGAACCGGCCAAGTCTCAGGCGACCGTCGAGAAGGCCTTTCCCAATTCGAGCAAGTGCAAGCGGTGTCACGAGCGGGTGTTCGAGGAGTGGGAAACGTCGCCCCTCTCCCGCTCGATTCATTCCCCGGCCTTCCGTACGGCCCTCGATGAATATGTCCAGTTTTCTGGAGGGAAGGACAACGCCCTCTGTTTTCGCTGCCACGCGCCGCATGTCCGCGAGTTTCCCGATCATGCCAAGCTTTTTCTCGATCAAGTCAAATCCGGCGAGCCGGCGATCGATGGAGTGGCTTGCGCGCAGTGCCATTTGATCAAACAGGTCGATCGCGCCAAACACCCGCCGGAACCAAAATACGACGTCGGGAGCAAGGTGCTCTATGGGCCGTATAAGGATTTCGTGCAGAACCTGGCACATCAATCGATGGATCTGGATCTGTTCCGCAAATCGGATCTCTGTCTGAACTGTCATCAATCAGTGCCGAGTGCGGCGAATCTGGGAAAGACCAACGATCTCCTGGGTAATTGGGACCAGAGTAAAGCGGTGAAGTCGGGCAAGGAATGCCAATCGTGCCACATGCCGGAGCAGATCGGGGAGTCGGCGAACGGCGAGAGCAAGCGCAAAGTCGCCAACCATACCTTTCCCGGCCGCATCGGCAAGTTGCGGCAGGAAGCGGCCAAGCTAGACGTCCAAACAAAGATCGACGGCGACAAGACGACGCTGACCGTCAAGGTTCAAAGCCTGGTTCCGCACAATTTGCCCACGACTCATCCGGCCTGGGCCAGTGTGGTGTTGGATCTCGATATCAAAGGCAAGAACCTCAAGACCGTCTTTACCGACAAGCGCGTCTACGGACGGGTCTATCAGGATGCCAAGGGCCAGAAGACGAACTTCGATTTCGAGGCGGTGAAGGTGGTGGAGGATACGGTCCTGAAGCCGGAAGAAACGCGCGTCGAAACCTTCACTTTCCCGACGCCCAAGGACACGAAGAGCTTCGATGTGGAGATCTCGCTCAACTATGCTGCTATCAGTGGACCTGCGGCGTTCCTCCAGCGCGTCGAAGCTGAATCGCCTAAGGGGTCACAGGACCCCGTGTTCCAACCGATTACTATCGTCAAATATACCGAGAACATTCCGATTAAATAACAGTTACAAGCAAGAGGCTAGGGGCAAGGGGCGAGAGGCCCGGAGCGGGGAGTCTCGCGCGAAGATCCTATCCCTCTCACCACTAGCCTCATGCCACTCGCCCGCGGGTCACTCAAAAATGATGCGTGATCCCGGAGACTTCATCTTAAAGATTTGGAGGGCGGAGTAGATGCCCTTGGCTGGATGATTCAGGATGAGACGGGAATTTGTGATGTGAGTGTCGATGAGTTCGTATTGCCCACCGCTGTAGTAAATATCACAGTCGTCGATCTGACAGCTTTTATACACGTGATTGTCCAACGCCAGCTTCGCTTTGCTGAAGGTCTGTCCATCAATAATAATATAGTTCGGTTCTAAGCCCATCTCGCGGCTCTCTGAGTCGCCGCGCACTATAGCAAAGTCGATTATTGGCGTAAACCGGCTTTCCTCTGAGGCCGGATGGGCCAGGTTCAATAACCCATCTAGAACTCATCGCGCAACTCCGCGTAATATCAGGCCGACCGTTATGTGAGAAGAGTAGGTCAACAACAAACCCTAGAAGTATGTTCTGCTATCAATGACACAGACTGAGATACTGATAACATCTTTGCTCGTTGTTGTAGCGGCTCGTATCTTCGGCGGGCTCTGGGTCGAACAACGCAGACGTTTTCAATGTCTCCAGCAATTAGCAAGTGATTACGGGGGGAAATGCTATCGCGATCCGTCCTTTCTCATAAACTATGTATGCTCCCTTCGCCATAACGGCCGTGATTACTATGTGACGTATCGTCCCGTACCAGGACAAGGCAGTGATGGTCCGGACCAGTTGCTTTTCGTATGCAAGGTCATCACGCAATTTACGTTTAGTATCTCTAATGGTGATCGGGCGCCTTGGTGGCAGCGCCTTGGCGGGTCCACTGCAGAAGAATGGCCCCGAGTTCAAGTCTCTGAAATGGATTCCCAACTGATTTTTTATACGCCTGAGGAGGAGCGGTTAAGAAAGTGGTTGAAGAATCAGACCGTACGGCAGGCTATTGACCAAATAATGAACGAGATGAGTCGAATTAGAGCCATGGGAAATGAGTTACAGATTGGAAAAGAAATTCTGCGCGGCAATACTGACCCTGCAAAGATCAAAGGGTGGATTTCACAGATTGATCTACTTGCGGAAAACTTAAAGTGAGGTTGCTGAACCCTAAAAATCTGGCTTATCGAACTGGCTAATTCAAAATCAGTTCCTTGTGAGCCGTTAGATCGTGACTAGGAACCGCTTGAAATGTCCCGAATCCATAGTGATAGATCCGGAGGGTAATTGAACATTCCAAACTGAAAAAGGCTTGACCAGCGATTGAAAGCCGCGAATCTGCAATTCGCGGACACCAAGACTCCTTCTTCAGATTTCTTGGACTAAGCAACAGGTACTCAACCTGGAACCCCATGAACCTCTAGGTTTCGCACTCAATACGCTCGGTACCCTGAAGAATTGTCCAGCGTATCTATCAAGGCTGTACGGGACCTTGCATTGCGACCGGAGAAAAACCCCGCTCTTTAATACCGAGAAAATTGTGAGAACCTACCTCTCAGTGGAGATGCCAATTTTTGGCATTTCTAAGCAGAATACGGTATGAGCGCGGTGGGAAATGAGGGATAATGATGGGTTGATTTTTCCGAACGCGTTGATTTAGCGTTTGTTTTGAGCGATGGCTCTGGACAAGTCTTCCTGGCATCGAAGGTGCTGATACATGCCCCCATATTTATTAAGGTCGTAATCTATGCACGTGTCTCAGGGTTTATAGAGCGGACAACAGAACAAACCACGGACTGTCAGAGAGGCACCAATAAGGGTGGCAGAGTAATGAGTAAGCAGTTGAAGGCACAAAAGGGGTTTACCCTGATTGAATTGATGATCGTGGTCGCGATCATCGGGATTTTGGCGGCCATTGCCGTCCCGAACTTCTTGGCCTACCAGGCCCGGTCCCGCCAGGCTGAAGCTAGGACCAACCTGGGCGGGGTGTTCGTGTCGGAGACGGCGTGGTTCGGGGAGAACAACTTCTACTCGAACTTTGCCACGATCGGTTTTAACGTGGCCTCCGACAGCAACCGTTACACGTACCGAAGCCCGAATGTCACAGGAACAGCTGCCTCAACAGATGCCCAAGGCCTAGATATGTTCGCCAGCCTTGCAGGCTCGTCGACGGTTGGGGGAACAATTCAGCCGGAACAGGCGGTCGGGCCTGCAAGCGGTGCTGTGGTACCGGCTGCTGGTGTCGCCGGTTCGTTCACCGCGACGGCCAATGGGAACATCGACGGCGATCCGACGGTCGATAAATGGAGCCTGAATGACATTAAGCAGCTCGTCAACCAGATCAATGATGTGACTGGCTAAATGATCCTCAGCGCGTAGTAATCTGGCGGTCGGCAGCATCAGGGTTTCAAATCCCTCCCCCCTCCGTCGTCAAAGCTCGGGCCACTGTGCTCTACTCCACCTTGTAACTTTCCTATCTGAATCCGTGTCATAGCATCGCACATTCACCCAGGGCACGATAGACCGATCCACCTCGGGTCCTCAGAGGCCGTGAGTGAGCCTCCCCGCGCATGAGGTTGATCAGGAGTCCCTCTCGATTTTGTGTTGCACCTCCGCACGTAGCTGTATAGAATGACCAGACTTTTCGGCTAGTTAGCTTCTGCTGAATCAGCACCACCCTGCGGTTTTCCCTCTTGATTAATGTACTTTAATGAGGGAAACCAAGGCGAACTGTGCGATATAAAAAGCCCCTCAACCTGTAGGAGGAGACTCTCGTGAGCGACTCAGCGATTGTGACGTTTGCATTGATAGCAGCCGTGGCCGGCATTGCCTATGGCCTGTACTTGGCCATGTGGGTGTTCAAGCTCGACGCCGGCAACGCGAAAATGCAGGAAATTTCCAAGGCGATTCAGGAGGGGGCTAGCGCCTACATGAATCGTCAATACAAAACCGTCGGCATCGTGGCGGCCGTTTTGTTCGTGATCCTGTGGGGGGCAGGCGCCTTCTCTGACAAATTCGGTATGCTGACGGCGGTCGGATTCCTCGTCGGTGCCGGTGCCTCGGCGATCGCCGGTTATGTCGGTATGATCATCGCGGTTCGCGCGAATGTGCGAACTGCGCAAGCAGCGCATGATGGGCTGAACGCCGCGCTCACCGTGGCCTTTCGCGGAGGGGCGGTGACCGGCCTCTTGCTTATCGGCCTGGGATTGCTGGCCATCACCAGCTTCTATATGATCGCGGCTCAATTCGCAGGGCAAGAAAAAGCAATCCATGCATTGTTGAGCCTCGGGTTCGGCGGCAGCTTGATCTCTGTGTTTGCCCGTGTCGGCGGCGGCATCTACACCAAAGCGGCGGACGTGGGCGCCGACCTGGTCGGTAAAGTGGAAGCGGGGATTCCAGAAGACGATCCACGGAATCCGGCAGTCATCGCGGACAACGTGGGCGACAACGTTGGTGACTGCGCCGGAATGGCGGCGGACCTCTTTGAAACTTACGCCGTCACGACGGTCGCGGCGATGGTGCTCGCCTTTACTCTGTTCAAAGGTCAGAGCTCACCGGTTCTCTATCCCCTGGCTCTGGGTGCGGTGACCATCTTTGCGACAATCATTGGCATTCTGTTCGTGAAGGTGAGCCCGGGCGGTGAGATTATGCCGGCACTGTACAAGGGGCTTTTTGTGGCTGGCGGTCTCGCGGCCGTGGCCTTCTTCCCGATTACGACAAAAATCATGGACGGTGTCGGGGGCGTGAGCGGCGTGAGCTATTACATTGCCGCACTGCTTGGTTTAGTTGTGACCTTGGCCTTGGTATTTATTACCGATTACTACACGTCCAAGAACTACGCGCCGGTGAAGGATATTGCCAAGGCTAGCGAGACTGGTCATGCGACCAACATCATTGCAGGCCTTGCGGTGGGGATGCAGGCGACATCAGCTCCGGTGGTCGTGATTGCCGCCGCGATTCTGGGAAGCTACTGGATTTGCGGAGGCGCGGCCTCAGGCGGCCTGTATGGTGTCGCCGTAGCTGCCGTGTCGATGCTGTCGATGGCTGGGATCGTCGTGGCGATCGATGCCTATGGTCCGATCACAGACAATGCCGGTGGAATCGCTGAAATGTCGCACCTGGGCAAAGAAGTGCGGAATATTACAGACCCGTTGGATGCAGTCGGCAATACGACAAAGGCGGTAACAAAAGGGTATGCGATCGGGTCGGCTGGTTTGGCGGCGATTGTGCTCTTCGCGGAGTACGCGCGAGAGGTGTCCGCGCATGGTTCGGGATCAGCGGCATTTGACTTATCCGACCCGCGAGTGATCGTGGGGCTGTTCCTTGGGGGCATGCTGCCGTTCTTGTTTGGCGCGCTTTGTATGAAGGCTGTCGGGCAGGCTGGTGGTTTGATTGTCGAAGAAGTGCGGCGGCAGTTTAGGACGATCAAAGGCATCATGGAAGGGACGGGAAAGCCGGAGTATGGAACCTGCGTAGACATCGTCACGCAAGCGGCCATCAAGAAGATGATGGTCCCCGGGTTGATTCCGGTTTTATCTCCGATCCTCGTCGGCGTTATTCTTGGGCCCCAGGCGCTCGGTGGCATGCTTGTGGGCAGCATCGTCACTGGACTGTTCGTCGCGATCTCAATGACAAGCGGCGGCGGTGCATGGGACAACGCGAAAAAATTCATCGAAGAGCAGGGGAAAAAAGGTAGCGAGACGCACAAGGCCGCAGTGACTGGCGACACAGTGGGTGATCCCTACAAGGACACCGCCGGGCCGGCGGTCAATCCGATGATTAAAGTCATTAATATCGTCGCGCTGCTCATCGTGTCGCTGATCGTGAGATAGCGCAGCGTGCCTCTCGTTCAAGCATGATTCGGTTGTATGGTCTTCGAGAAACGTTTCGTGAGAGACAGTTCGCGTTTTTCACCCTTGGCTTGACGGCTGAAAGAACCGTGGGGTATGGTGATCGTACGGGATCAGGTGGTTGGCTGATCCACGAGAGTTCCCAGATCCACGGGAGGTGCTCGGATGGAGAAACAAGAACGCAAGCAGGAACCCAGGCGAGAGCCGCAGTCGAAAGACGACGTCAAGGCTAATCCCAAAGTCGTCGAGGCCGGCAAGAAAATCAAGGAAGACATCGATAAACTCGTCGACGAAATCGACGACGTCCTCGAAAAGAACGCGGAAGAATTCGTCAAGAACTACGTCCAAAAAGGGGGAGAGTAACCGTCGATCGGACGGTCCTCTTCCCCTTCTTCTTTTCTCGCAACCTCCGAGTGGTTTCGCTTCGCATCCACGCAGTCCTTTATCTCCATAGCCGCTGGTTTGACAAAGCCCGAGCGAACTTATAGTATCCCCTTAATTCTCAGACAGTTACGTTGCTTCGAGCCTCAGGCCCCTTCGTGAGGTCAAGATGAAGCCCAAGCTCTGGGTCTTCCGCGATATCGATCCATCTCAGCGGGCGAATTTGGTCCGTGCCCTCTCGATCGCTCCCGCAACCGCGTCATTGCTTCTCGCGCGCGGTGTGACCACGCCGGACCAGGCGACCGAGTGGCTCTCTCATCGGCTGCCGCACGATCCGTTGCTCATTCCTGACATGGAGCCAGCCGTCGAGCGGCTCCATCGAGCGGTTACGACCTACGAGCCGGTCTGTTTTTACGGCGACTATGATGTCGATGGGATTACGGCCACCAGTGTCTATCTGTCGTTCTTCGGCGGGTTGGGAGCCAACGTCCGTGCCTATGTTCCGCATCGTCTCCGTGAAGGGTATGGACTCAATGCCGGTGCGATTCAACGGCTGCGTGATGAGGGGATTACGCTGTTGGTGACGTCGGATTGCGGGACGACTGCCCATCGAGAAGTGGGGTTGGCTGGCCAATTGGGTATGGATGTGATCATCACCGATCACCATCAATCCGACGAGCAATTGCCGTCGGCCATGGCAGTCCTCAATCCGCATCGCGGCGATGCGCGCTATCCGTTTCGAGGCCTGTGCTCCGCCGCGCTGGCGTATAAGGTGGCGCAGGCGTATCAGCGGCGCTACGGCCAAGCCGGCGTGCTGTTGGAGTCATTGCTTGACCTTGTCGCGTTGGCCACTATTGCGGATGTCGTCCCGTTGCAGGATGAGAATCGAGGGTTCGTTCGGGAGGGCCTCGCCCAATTGACGAGAGGAGCCCGCTGCGGTGTACGGGCATTGAAGCAGGTGGCTGGGGTGACACGTGATTGCACGGCGGAGACCATCGCTTTCAAGCTCGCGCCGCGCATTAACGCCGCCGGGCGGTTGGATGATGCAATGTTAGGGGTACGGTTGCTGACCACTGAATCACCATCTGAAGCGCAGTGCTTGGCGGATAAGCTCGAACGACTCAATCGGGAACGGCAACAGATTGAGGCCGATATCATGGCCGAAGCCTTGACAGTGTTGAAAAACCAGGAGTTGATGCCGGCGATCGTGGTGGCGTCGCGTCGATGGCATCTAGGTGTGGTCGGGATTGTCGCCTCACGTCTGGTCGAACGGTTCCAGCGCCCCGCGATTGTCATGGCCGTGAACGAGCAGGGGATCGGGAAGGGATCGGCTCGCACGATCGGTGAGTTCGACCTCTACAAAGGATTGGCTGCCTGTCGGGATGTCGTGGAGGCGTTTGGCGGCCATCCGAGTGCAGCCGGTGTCACGGTGCGTGAATCCCATCTCGATGAGTTTCGCGCACGCTTCTGTGACGTGGTCGCGGGACGGACAAGCGATGCGACCACGATTCCGACGCTGGATGTCGATGCGGAGCTGCGCCTGGACGAGGTGAATCTGCGATTGATGCAGGAGATCGGCGCCCTTCATCCGTTCGGTGCCGGGAATCCAGAGCCGACCTTTGCCGTGATTCGGCTTGAAGTGATGGACGCGCGCACCGTCGCTGAGAAGCATCTCAAAATGACGGTACGGCAGGGCGGATCGCTCCCGTTCGACAGCATCGGATTCGGCATGAAGTCTCTGGGAGAACGAGGCATCTCGTCCCGCGCCCCGGTTGATCTGGCGTTTACACCGGAACTCAACCGTTGGAACGGCTATGACCGGATTCAGCTCCGCATCCGCGATGTCCGGCCGAGCGTGGTAGAGTGATGTATGCCCTACGAAACTGTCATGGATCTCGACCAGCTGCTGGATCGGGTGAAAAGTTATCATGCGGAGGCCGACCTCGGTCTAGTCCGCCGAGCCTATGAATTTTCCGCCAAGGCCCACGAAGGTCAGCGCCGTCGATCCGGCGAACCCTACCTACAGCATCCCATCGCGGTAGCCGGTGTCCTCACATCGTTGAAGACCGATGTCACCGCGATCGTAGCCGGGCTTCTCCACGATACACTCGAAGATACCCTTGCGACTCCGGACGAGCTTGAGAAGGAGTTCGGCAAGGATGTGGTCCATCTTGTCGACGGGGTCACCAAGATCGGCAAGATTACCTTCCGCAATTACGAAGAGAAGCAAGCCGAAAATTTTCGCAAAATGGTCCTCTCGATGGCGGACGATATCCGAGTCGTCCTCATCAAGCTGGCAGACCGGCTGCATAACATGCGCACACTCGAGCATCTAAGCAAAGTCAAGCGACAGGAGATCGCACAGGAAACCTTGGAGATCTATGCGCCACTGGCGAACCGGCTCGGGATTGGGTGGATTAAGAACGAGTTGGAAGATCTGTGTTTGAAGCATCTGAAACCAGACGTGTACGAAACCCTGCGCGTGCGAGTCGCCAAACGGGATGAAGATCGGCAACAGTACATCCAAGAAGTCATCCAGCTGGTCAACAAGGCCATGCAGGAAAACGGATTACCGGGGGAAGTCTATGGCAGGCCGAAGCATCTCTATGGCATCTACCAGAAGATGAACAAGCAATCGATCACGTTCGAGGAGGTGTACGATCTGACTGCCTTGCGGATCGTGACGGACACAAAGATGAATTGCTACGCCTTGCTTGGGGTGATCCATTCCTTGTGGAGACCGGTCCCAGGACGTTTCAAAGACTATATCGCGATTCCAAAGTCAAACCTCTATCAATCGCTCCACACGACAGTGGTAGGGCCGAAAGGCGAGCATGTCGAATTTCAAATCCGGACGGAAGACATGCATCGTGTCGCAGAGTACGGAATCGCCGCGCATTGGAAGTATAAAGAGCAGGGACGTGTCGGGGATCGGGACAGCAAAGCCTTTGGCTGGCTCCATCAGTTCGTCGAATGGCATCAAGATTTGCCGGACAACCGCCAGTTCATGGATTCAGTGAAACTCGATCTCTTTCACGACGTGGTGTACGTGTTTACGCCAAAAGGTATTGTCAAAGAGCTGCCAAAAGGGTCAACTCCCGTCGATTTTGCCTACGCGATCCATACTGAAGTGGGTGATCATTGCGTTGGAGCCAAGGTAAACGGGAAAATCGTCCCGCTCAAGCATCAATTGACCAGTGGCGATACGGTCGAAATCCTCACCTCCGCGACTCAAACGCCTCACAAGGATTGGCTGAAATTTGTCCGCACCTCAAGAGCCAAGACCAAAATCAAACACTGGATCAAAATCGAAGAACAAAAGCGAAGTATCGAGATCGGTCGCCGGCTGTTGGAGTCCGAATTCCGCCGTCATGGGATGGCGCCGGCCCAAATGTTGAAGTCCGACGAATTACTCGATGCGGCTCGTGAATCCGGGTTTGAGACGATCGATGAATTGACGGCTGCAGTAGGGTTCGGTCGGGTGGCGACGGCTCAGGTTATTGAAAAACTGAAAGGACTGGAAACAGGCGAAGCGAAGACGGGGCCGGAACGGCCAGCCGTTCCCAAACGGGTTGCCGGCAAAGCCGATGAGAAAGGGGTCAAGGTCAAGGGCGCGCGGGATCTGTTGATGCAACTGTCTCGCTGCTGTAATCCGGTTCCTGGCGACCGCATCCTGGGATACATCACGCGTGGCCGCGGGCTCACCATCCATACGGTTGATTGTCCCAATCTGGAGGCGTTGGATTATGATCGTGATCGACTTGTGGAGGTTGAGTGGGATGCCTCAACGCCCAGCACTCATGCCGTGAAAGTGTCTGTGATGGCGGTCGACAAAACGGGAGTGTTGGCTAATGTGTCGTCAGCAATTGCTGAATGCCATGCCAACATCAGCCGGGCTGAAATTACCACGCGAGAGGATCGCAAAGCGGTCTTGGATTTTATCGTGGAAGTGTCCGATACCCACCATCTCGAGCAGGTGTTGAAGGCCGTGGAGCGTGTCGACGGTGTCATTACGGCGCGACGAATTCGAGCCTGGCAAGAGCGACCGTAGTGAGACGTGGCTAGGGCACGCGAAATCTGAGCGTGGCACCCTTCTGAAGCTTGAAGTGTTCTGCCATCCCTCCACCGAGTTCCAAAACATATAAGGCCGGTTCGTTGGGTTGATACTGGCGGCACCCGTCATCGCTTCGCGTACAAATCGGGACGTTCGCCTCAATATGGACGATTTGCTTTTTTTCATTCATCCAAATGATGTCGAGAGGGATTTTCGTATTCTTCATCCAAAAGGTCCAGGGTTGGGCCTGGTCAAACGTAAACAGCATGCCTCGATTCTTGTCGAGGTGGTCGCGGTACATTAATCCTTCCGCACGTTTCCGCGCAGTATCAGCAATTTCAGCGTGAATCAGACCGCCTCCGGGGAGCGTAATAGGAATCAAGCCCTTCGTAGATGAATCAGTGCCGGCTTGTGTGCCTAAAGGGTCGAACAAGGCGAGGACGAGGAGAAAGACGCTCAATCGTCGTGGCTGCACGGCGAAATCCTATCGGTCGTTGAACAGAGAGTCAAGATCTGCTTCCAGGCGGACGCGGCTTGCAATCGCAGCGGGCCCTGTGCCATTCTCGGCCTGATTTTTAGGGAGGTTCTCCATGCAAGAGAAACGTCGGGTGCTGTACAAAAAGGGAGTCTTCGTCTGCCCCAAGTGCCGTCAATCGTATGTCCAAGAAAAGTGGATTGAGGAATGGCGCATTCGTTGTCACCTGTGCGACTATCGCGGAACCCTAACGGAAGTATCGGTCGAAGAACACATGGAGGAAGAAACGATTCGGCGATAGATTGTTTCAGTGTTTCAAGAGTTTCCTCCTGTCAATTCCAATCCAGAGCCGCGCTGGGTATTTCGCCATCTAGGTACATATGAATCGCAAAAACATCAGGAGCGGTCGATGCGCGATTGTGCTGCTGCTGGTGATGGGGGTTATCTATGTCTGGCCCGCATGGGCTGATGAGGGTCAGCCGGCGATTAAGGTTCTCGTCGTATACCATTCTTTAACAGGAAATACGGAACGGATGGCCGAAGCTGTGGTGGAAGGGGCCAAGAGTGTGGTCGGGACTGACGTCGTGCTGAATCGAGTCGGACTGATCACGGCAGATGAGCTTTTTTCCGCCGACGCCATCATCGTGGGGTCACCGGTCTATTGGTCGAACATGTCGGGAGAGGTGAAAACGTTCTTCGACAATTGGCAGTTCAAATTCGGTGTCTATCCTGAATTTAAGATGAAAAACAAGGTCGGGGCGGCCTTTGCGACAGGCGGTCAAGGGTCGAGTGGAAAAGAAGTCACGATGTTGACGATCCTGGCCGCGATGCTCGGCAATCAGATGATCGTCGTCGGCGGCGGCGGGGCTTTCGGTGCATCTGCCACGACGGAAGGCGACAGTCCGGGCATTGATAATAAGGAATTGGCCGATGCACAAGCTCTCGGGCGGCGCGTGGCAGAAGTCGCGAGCATCGTTAAGCGCGGTTCAATCAAATAACCATCTCCGTCTTATCGGCGTTTTGCGGCCTTGGTGCTCCCGACAAAACAGTAACGACCTCTGTCGGGCTCCAACTCGCCAAGGTGTATTCCGTCAGGTAATGCGGGACGACAGAGGAGAAATCGAGCGAAGGGAATAAGAGGTGTGGTGAATGAAGTAGGGGCGAGATTAGCTTCGCACGGTGTTCACAGAAGGGGTGCGATGTTCACTCGTCGCAATTTCCACAAACTCATGAATGTTCTTTGAGCAACGGCCGCAGCAGCCGGCTTCCTTCAGGCCGAACTGCGCCTTGAGCTGACAGGCCATGACAATTCCTGCCCGTCCTGCTTCCCTGACTTCAGATTCTGTGATTCCCTTGCAGAGGCAGAGATACATTCGTTGTACTCCTTCTCAGCGATGTCGGGTCTCGGTTCAGATGCGGTTAAGACGCAAACGATTATGATAACCGTTATCAACTTCTTCCAATATACCCTGTGTTGTTGGTGGTGTCAAGGGGATAATTTTGGCGATTATGCCCCACTTGACACCCATTCTGGATTCAGGTAAGATGGCCTCAACATCAGGGAGGCCTTATGAAACCGAATCCAACACTCGCTCAATTGATGACCCAGTTTAAGGACGAAGCGGCTTGCAAGCAGTTTTTGCAGGATCGCCGTTGGCCAAATGGTGTGACGTGTCCGCGCTGCCAGAATGAGAAGGTCTACGCCTTGAAAGCACGCCCATTTCACTGGATCTGTAAGGCGAAGAACTGCGGCGGACGGAACGGGTATCGCTTCTCGGTGATTACGAAAACCATTTTTGAGAACACGAATTATCCACTCAAAACGTGGTTTCAAGTGATTTACTTGATGCTCACTAGCAAGAAAGGCATGAGTGCGTTGCAGATTCAGCGGATTATTGGGAGCGGTGCCTATCGCACAGCGTGGTATATGTGCCATCGGATTCGAGCGGCCATGAAGGATGGTGGGTTTGGCAAATTGATGGGCGAAGTCGAAGTCGACGAAACCTTCATTGGCGGGAAAGCCAAGAATCGGCACGGTAAGGGGGTGGGGAAGGGATTCAAAAAGTATGAAGGAGGGCGAGGGCCTTCTGGCAAAGTGGCCGTCATTGGTGCCATTGCCAGAAAGGGCAATGTCGTCGCGCAGATTATCGAGAATACTGATCGGCTGACGCTGTCGAACTTTGTGCGCCAGGTCGTATCCGATAAGGTCGATCTGATTTCCACCGATGAGCATCCTGGCTATGCACGATTGGGCCGAACATTTCCTCACGGTGTAGTCCATCATACAAAAGGCGAATACGTGCGCGGGAACATTCATACGGCGAATCTGGATAGCTTCTGGAGCCTCTTGAAGCGTGGCGTGATGGGCACGTTTCACAACGTCTCGAAAGACTATTTGCCGCTGTATCTGGCGGAATTTCAGTATCGGCATAACAATCGGAAAAATCCCAACATCTTTGCCGATGTGATAGCAGAATGCTGAACACGCCACCGGTACAGCGTGTTCAGATGAAGTACGATCCCAAGAATGTGCAGCTAAGTCTGCCACTGGAGGTCCCATGCCGAAAGCGAAACCGATTTCGCTCTTTCCGCTAAGTTTTGAGCAGGTGCTCGATACACTCCTCAAGGCAAATCCAAAACCAAAGAAGAAGCGCCTGAAAATGAAAAGTAGAAAGAAGTCTGCGAAGTCATAGATCACGCTTACGCTTATGATCTTTCACGATAATTCTAATTATGCCAATACCAGACAGAAGTACTAATGCAGAAGCCACTAATACGAACCAGAGCGGTGGAATGACCCTATCTTCAGTCTCATTCTGGGCAGATTTCTTCGGTATTGCCGTTGTAGCACTTACCGTTTTTGCTGCCATTGCCGGATATTTCTCATGGTACTTCAATTCGAGGGTAGATGCCCTAAAGGATGAGGCGTTACAGCGTTTTAAAATCGAATCTGCGGAAAAAATTGCGTCAGCCGAGGCCCAATCTGCTAGCGCAAACGAAAAAGCCGCTGCCTCAGAAAAAGAAGCAGCGATTGCGAGATTAGAG